>CAZDFE010000204.1:0-1501 GCA_964504755.1 uncultured Candidatus Peribacteria bacterium | reverse complement strand
ACGACCTCAAGGTTATGAGCCTTGCGAGCTACCACTGCTCTACTCCGCGGAAAATGGTATGAATGGTGCCAATGGGCGGACTTGAACCGCCGACCTCAGGGTTATGAGTCCTGTGCTCTAACCAGCTGAGCTACATTGGCAAGGGACACAAACTCTATTAAGTTTGAGCGTGATTATAGGGAAAAAAGAAAACTGTCAACATAATTTTTCACGGTTTGTGTAAAATTCCTGCCATCATCTCAAAAAAGCCCCGAAGGAATCAGTTCAGATACGCATATATCTGCATATGTTAGCCCCCTATTTTCTCCATTTATTTTCTGATGTAACTCTCTATAGGATGCTGAAAAATGGAAATATTCGAGAAATTGATTCGACTGTTCTTCATTCCATCCGCCCTGCATTTTATACATATCCCAGAGAAATGGTTTCTGAGAAAAAAGTGCCTGTACAAAACTCACTTCTCCACGAATAATATTGAAATCAGATAATTTTTGTAACAGATAATACTGATCAATCGCAAGAAATGGAAGTACAATGCAATTGGATGAAGGTATATTTTTAGGATCGATTCAAAGACAAAAACATAGGGTATCTTCTGGGAAAGAATCAAAATCTATTCGAGCAAACGTTTCGGGATAACAAAAAATAGAAATCCATTTTTTTTGAGCCCAGTGGATCGGAATATGAAGTGATCGCAACCAATTTTCACGAGAAGAAATAGGAAAATCATGACGGATGAGTCCAGCACCTTTTGGACACGGCGAAGGGATAAGTTCGATAATCTGAGTGATTTCCGAAGAATACAGGTGTTCCTGTCCATTCATAGCTATCCATGCAGGATCAAATGAAAGATAATCTATCCGCAATACCAATCGTTTTTTCCCATCAGAAAACTTCGGAATCGGAGCATGAAACAAGGCAAGAATACAAAGAGCTCCTTCACTGGGTTCAAAATCAAGCATATCATGAATGGTACACGCTCGAAGGAGATGCTGATTCCGAGCAAAAAACACGCGCGTACGCGATACCTCATTCGTAAATACCCGAAACTGAAATATTCCTGGAAATTGGAATTCGAGAGCTACGATCAATTCGAGAGCAAATCAAATATCTCAGAAATTATCAATAAGTCGAACGAAAATGTCGAGAGGAATCCGTTGCATAAAAGTATGGTTGCGATTCTACTGGGTTTTTATATAATGCAATCAATTTTTCACTATGTTCGCTTATATTCGCGGAAATGTTCTTTCCATCCAACATCCCACTCTCATTTGTCTCATTGAAGGAACTGGACTTGGACTCGAGATTTTCTCTTCCCCAGGACTCCTTTCGAACGCCATTTCTGGACAAATGATCGAAATTTCTATCCATCATCATATGACCGAAATGGGAGAAACTCTCTTTGGTTTCGTCGATACCGAAGAACGTGAGCTCTTCCGAAGTCTTCTGAAAGTGAGTGGAGTTGGTGGGAAAACTGCCCTAAATATCCTCGGTCTCGGAC
>CAZDFE010000203.1:0-1531 GCA_964504755.1 uncultured Candidatus Peribacteria bacterium | reverse complement strand
CACTCTATTCGATGCTCACGACCCTGAATACTCCCGAACGAAAAATCATTACCCTCGAAGATCCGATCGAATATGAGCTCGCTGGAGTCGTCCAGAGCGAAGTCGATGAGAAAAAATGATACGTCTATGCGACGGGACTCCGTGCCCTCCTGCGTCAGGATCCTGATATTATCATGATCGGGGAAATCCGCGACCTCGAATCAGCGACCATCGCGATGCAAGCGGCGATGACGGGGCACCTCGTCCTCTCGACCCTCCATACGAAGAGTGCGGGCGAGACGATCGAACGCCTCATGAATATGGGAGTTCCGAACTATATCCTCGCCTCAGGGCTCGATGTCATCATCGCTCAGCGTCTCGTTCGTCGCCTCTGTCCTCACTGTATCGAGTCCTATGAGGCTGATCCGAGCCAAGTCGATATTATCAAATGGATGCTGAAGGATATCGGGATCGCGGCCGTAGCCTCGAAAAAAGACAACTATACTCTCCACCGTTCGAAAGGATGTGAAGCCTGTGGCATGACAGGGTACAAGGGTCGCGTCGGCATCTACGAAGTCATGAATTTCTCAGAAGAAATCCGCACCCTCATCCGTCTCGGTGCGAGTCCGCATGAGATCATCGAAACCGCACGAAAATGAGACCTCATGCTCATGCGAGAAGATGGAATACTCAAAGCGATGCAAGGAAAAACCAGTTTGGAAGAATTGTTTAAAGTAATCGAGTAAAGAAAAATTATGTCTGGAACTATTGGAATACCACCCTGAAATCCTGAAACTACCTTATGAGCCCCTGTCCCACCTTCTGATCAACTTAATACACTTCAGGCGGTACAGGAGTTATTAGAATGAAGAAAAATCCTTATCGAAAACAATGGGAAACTCTCTATAACCGTACCGAATGAAACTAACTTGGACCAATTCCGAAGGCAACTTATTTCCGAATTAGATACTATTTTTCAGAGTGATCAGCATATCCCAAATATACATATCGATACGATACTATCACTCCTCTATGAGGATACGATTTTTTGAAATGGAGATATTTCAGAAACTATCGGAGATACACCAAGAATACTTACTGAAACAGAAGATAAGAACTATGAAGGATTTTTTGCTGATCTAAACATTAATCCAGAAACTAGAATCGCGCAGTGGTTATATACACAAAGAAGAGAGATAAATGTGATCAAGGAGTTATGATTCATACAGGATCTCCTTTTTAAAGCACTTTGGAACAAAGGGATTCATTTTGGTTTTATTTCTATCAACACCGATACGCTGAGGGAAAATTGACCAAAATTCGTTGCACAACCTCAAGAATCCACTCCATGAAATCCGGGAGGATTTATGCCGTCAAAAGATATTTTCAGCACAACAACAGGATGACTTACCTTCATGGGAGAGCGTCATGAATCAGATAATATCGGAAGGTTTGTTCGCGTTGGCACCGTGGTCGGAACATGGATTCCCGCAGAAGCATGAATTCCAGGACGAGATATTTTTGGGAATATCATTCCCGTAGCAACTATCAC
>CAZDFE010000202.1:0-1555 GCA_964504755.1 uncultured Candidatus Peribacteria bacterium | reverse complement strand
AGGCGTTAACTTCCTCAGCAGTGCCTTGAGTCATACTTGTGTTTATTATAAAATAATAGAGTATATTATCCTGACATGCAATTTTGACAAGCACATTTTCTGATTTTGAAGCCTGATTTTTTACTTGCTTTTTTCTCATTTCAGACTATACTTCGCTCATCGAAAACAAAAAGGACCTGCTCAAGCGAGCGAGTCTTTTTTTTGACTCGTAGTTCCCGTCATCGCGAGCAATGCGTGGCGATCCAGTAATAAATACAATTCTTCTATTTGCTTCTGGATTGTTTCATCCCAAGAGTACTTCTTCGCTCACGCTCAGGGCGCGCCCTTGCAATGACAGAAACCTTTCCAAATTACCAATAACGTATTCCTAACCCACTCCTCCTATGTTTGACCTTCAGAAAATCGAAGCCGCGATCAATCAGATTTCTGCTGAGAAAAAAATCCCAAAAGAAAAACTCGTCGAAATTATCGAACACGCGATCAAAACCGCCTATAAGAAAGACTACGCGTCGAAGGATGCGAATGTAAACGTGAAACTCGATATTACAACAGGAAATGTCGAAATATCTATCGAAAAGACGATCGTCGAGGAAGTAGAAGATGAGGATATCGAGATTTCTTATGAAGAAATCGGTGGTCCAGATTCTGGTTTTTCTATCGGAGATACGGTGGAGATCGATGTGTCTGATGAGATTCTTTCGTCAGAAGGATTTGGTCGTATCGCTTCTCAGGCAGCAAAACAGGTCATCGTCCAGAAAATCCAGGAAACCGAGAAAGAAAAACTCTATCACCTCTTCAAGGATAAAGAAGATACCATCGTGAACCTTCGTGTCGAACTCGTCGAAAAAAATCGCGTGGTGTTCGACTACAACGGGAATCAGGTCGTGCTTCCGAAGAGTGAGCAGGTTTCGAAGGATAAGTATACTCCTGGACAGCGTATGTACCTCTACGTTCGTGCGGTGGAGATCGATCCAGTGAATGGTCCTCGCGTGGTACTTTCTCGAAAGGATAAGGAGCTCGTGGTAAAACTCTTCGAAATGAATACTCCAGAACTCGAAGAAGGAACGGTAGAAATAGTATCCATCGCCCGTATGCCAGGCGTAAAAACAAAGATTATCGTCGCTTCTGATGATGAGGATGTTGATCCAGCAGGATGTCTCATCGGTCCGAAGGGAATGCGTGTTCGTGGGATCGTCGATGAGCTCTTCGGAGAAAAAATCGATATCATCAACTATACGACGAATCAGATCGAAATGGTGCGTCGTGCGCTGATTCCTGGAACGGTCGAAGATATCGAAATCGACGAAGTGAATAATATCATCCGCGCTACCGTGAAGGATGATGAAAAGGCAAAAGTTCTCGGTCGTGGAGGAACAAATATCAACATCGCGGGTGATCTCCTCGGGTATCGTATCTCTCTCATCAATATCGATGGAAAAGAAGTGGATCCAAAAACAGAATCAGCAGAATAATAAAATCCCTCCAGAAATGGGGGGATTATTTTGGCTTAATAGACATTTCCTGGTAGGTTTTTTCCTTAGTTTCTGGCATAATA
>CAZDFE010000201.1:0-1569 GCA_964504755.1 uncultured Candidatus Peribacteria bacterium | reverse complement strand
TCTATCAACAGGATGCAATCGCATATCCCTCTGAGTACAAAGTCTCAATAACACCACTCTTCGATCGATTCATCGCAGTAACTCAGTTACCATACTCAATGCGCTGGATCATATCGAACGTGCGATCGAAGAATCTCACAACAATATCTCACTGAATGTTGACTTCATCCTCTGACTCCCCCATTCCAATCCTGGAGAAACACTCGATCATATCCAGGAATTACATAGACGCTTTCGGTGCATTACCCATACCAGTGTCTACATGCTCGAATCAGGCGAGTATCCAAAATCATGGAAAAATTCCTCCATCAATGAGTTCGAAATGCAAACAGAATATCAGAAGATTTGCGAATATTTCGAATCCATCGGCTGGAACCACTATGAGATATCCAACTGGGCAAAGCCTGGATACGAATGTAAACATAATCAATGATATTGGAATCATGCACGATATCGATGATTCTGACTCTCTGCTACCAGTTATGAATACGGCGTAAGAACAGAAAATAGCTCTAGTTTTTCTGGATACTACCGGGGTCAAAAAGCAATAGAAAATCTCACTCTATCAGAGTTAGAACTCGAGCGGATTATATATGGGATACGAACTTTTTCTCTCTGAGAAAAAGAATTCTCAGAAAAAATACAACAGAAACTCGAGCAAGAAGGAATGATTTTTCGGAAAAATGGAAAAATAATATTGACTCCAGCTTGAATTTTTCGAGAAAACACTATAATCGCCGAGCTCATAGAAGAATTGCCGCCATAGCTCAGCTGGTAGAGCGCATCCATGGTAAGGATGAGGTCTCGGGTTCAAGTCCCGATGGTGGCTCCAGATAGATACAATCGCCATAAAAAATGAATCGAAAGCGCTATAAAAAGAAATAAAATCAAAGTTGACATACTCTCCATGTCCCATACAATCGTAGACATATGATCCCCCCTCGGGGGATTTTAATATGGAGTATGTTTTGACTCTTTCTCTATTTTTTATATACTTTCCGCGTTTATTATTTTTATATATGTCAAATTTTATTAAAGACGCTCAGGGCGAGCTCGAACATGTTGTGTGGCCTACCAACAATGAAACAAAACGATATATGGCCTATACCGTTGGAACCATTATTATTATGGCAACGATCCTTGCGGTTATTGGATTTGGATTTCAGCAATCATTACGTTCCGTACGTGCCTTGTTTCCCCATGATGCTATTCCAAATATTGTTTCGGGTGAAGCCACCACGAGTGATGATGCGAACCAACTCATAGAAAGCCTTCAGAAAAAACAAACTGAAAGCCAATCTGGAAGTATAAACACTCTCCCAACCAATAGTGGAGAAGCTCAGTAATAAATCCCTATAGTTTCATTTTTTATCATAACTTTTATCATGTTTAATTTTTCTACCAAAGAGCTATGAGAGTGGTACGTTATTCGTGTTATCTCTGGAACCGAAGAAAATGTTCGCCAATCACTCATGCAGCGCCGAGAAGCATTTGGACTTGAGAATTATATTCTCGATGTCTTTGTTCCGACTCATGATTCTGTTTCTATACGAGCCGGAGGCAAAAAGG
>CAZDFE010000200.1:0-1595 GCA_964504755.1 uncultured Candidatus Peribacteria bacterium | reverse complement strand
CTCCTTGCCTTTTGCAAGTTTTTTTCTATACTCCGCACCAATCTCATTTTTTCATTATGTTTTCTTTTTCTGCTATCAATCTCGGTTGTTCGAAAAATATGGTCGATCTCGAATTCGCGATCGGCGAAATCCTCAAATTCCAGGATCAAACTCCGATCGAATTTATCGAAAATCCCGAAGATCCGAGCGTCGAATACGTCATCGTGAATACGTGTGGATTTCTCTCGAGTGCGCGTCAGGAATCTGAGGAAACCCTTTCCTACTATGACTTTCTCGGGAAAAAACTCATTCTTATGGGATGTTATGTGAGCGTGAAGGACGACGCGTTTCTCTCAAAACTCCAGAACCTGCATTCGATCGTACCATTTATGAGCTATAGCGTGATCGAAGAACTCGTTCTGGGGAAAAAATCAAAGTTTAACCTCGCGGGCATCGTTCGAGCGAAACAGGCGCACAAAGAATCCAAGGAAAAAACCCTCACGAAATATCTCGAATCCATCGAAGCCCCAGGAAAAGGGAAAAAAGCATTCGTCTGGCGTGGGGATGAAGTGCGCGCCTATATCCATGCACCTTTCGGCTATGAATACCTGAAAATCGCCGAAGGATGTGATAATAACTGTACCTTCTGTATCATTCCGACGATTCGTGGTCGACAGACGTCTCGACCGATCGAAGCCATCATCGAAGAAGTGAAAGTAATGCTCGCGCAGGGAATCCGAGAAATCCAGATTATTTCTCAGGATACGACGCGTTATGGAACAGATCTCTATGAAGAACCGAAGCTCATGGAACTCCTCGAGAAAATCGATGCCACCATAACTGAGTTTGTCACTACGATGAATGATGCTATCCAGCAACAAAATATTGATTCCAATAACTCTCTGGATCGCCACGCTTCGCTCGCGATGACGGCACCAAAGTATCGAGTCTACTACCTCTATCCTGACATTCTCACCCTCGATCACCTGACGAAACTCGCAAAACTAAAATATTTTCTTCCCTATTTCGATATTCCATTTCAGCACATCAGTGAAAATATCCTGAAGCGCATGGGTCGACACTACGATCAGGAGCATATTTTCTCATTTTTGGATACCATCCGAACGACCTTTCCCGACTCATTTATTCGTACGAGTTTTATTATCGGATTTCCGGGCGAAACCGAGGAAAACTTCCAAGAACTCGTGAATTTCGTGGAGAAATACCAGTTCGAATCCGTAGGAATATTTCAGTATCACGATGAACCCCTGGCAGCAAGCTCAAAACTCGATCAGAAAGTCTCGGAAGATATTGCGAAAGAACGCATTCAGACACTCACTCCCCTTCTCGAAAATATTTATACAAACAAAACTGAAGAGAGAAAATCGAAGCCACAGCACGGATATGTCATGGAAATACACAGTGGAACGGCTATTATCAGGCCCGAACTTCACGCACCTGAAGTCGATCCATACGATCAGGTGGATCAGAAAAATATCGATGGGGTCATCGATATTGGTTCCTATGTAAAGTATACGCTCTAACTAGCGTTTTTCTCGTTTCACATGGAATCGATATACGCCGCCACCATCAGACGGTCACCGTCCAACTGATCC
>CAZDFE010000199.1:0-1604 GCA_964504755.1 uncultured Candidatus Peribacteria bacterium | reverse complement strand
GTTCCGCTCTGGTGATGGAGCGAAGCTCGTGAAGCTCGAACTTATCTAATCTCATATTTTTTCTCAATATTATGAAAACTCTTGTTGCTAAACAACTCCTCGGAAACGAACGAAAGTGGTATATCGTTGATGCAGAAGGTCAAAATCTTGGTCGTCTCGCTACCGGAATTGCTCGTCTTTTATCAGGGCGCAATCGTGTGGACTATACACCTCACATCGATAATGGAGCGAATATCGTCGTTATCAATGCGGAAAAGATCGCGGTTACTGGAACGAAAGAATCCGTAAAAATGTACCGTTCTCACTCTCAATTTATGGGTGGTCTCAAGGAGACAGTGTTCTCAAAAATGCGAGAAAAAAATCCAACGCACATTCTTCGTCACGCCATTACTGGAATGCTTCCAAAAAATCGTCTTCAGGATGGTATGGTAGCTCGTCTCAAGCTTGTTGTTGGTGCGGATCATGGTTTCGAAGCTCAAAAGCCAGAAACAATCACTCTTTAATTCACTCTCAAACTCTTAAATTCTTTTTATGTCAGAGAAAAAATACGCATATGCGGTTGGTCGTCGTAAGACGGCAGTAGCTCAGGTTCGTCTTTATACTGGAAAAGGAGATAATACCGCTAACGGTATTCCTCTCGAAACCTATGTAAAACGTGCTGATCTTTTTGCTACGATCTACTCACCACTCAAGACCGCTGGAGTATATGATGCTTTTCACTTTGATGTCAAAGTAGAGGGGAGTGGAGAAAGTGCTCAGGCTCAGGCAATTCGCCATGCGATTTCACGGGCACTCGTCGAAACGGATGAGAATCTGAAGAAGGCACTTAAGGGGGCTGGACTTCTCACTCGAGATTCACGAAAGGTAGAACGTAAGAAGCCAGGTCTTCATAAGGCGCGCAAGGCTCCATCTTGGTCAAAGCGTTAATATCATTTCGGTATTGGTACCTTCATTCAATTTCTAAATATTTCCATAATGCCTACTATTAGCCAACTCGTTCGTTCAAAACGAAAGGATAAGACTCGCAAGAGTAAATCTCCTGCCCTTCAGTTTAATAAAAATACTCTTAAGAAAGAGATGAATCCTCTCGCGGCTCCTATGCGTCGTGGTGTATGTCTCAAGGTGTATACTACTACTCCAAAGAAGCCAAACTCTGCCCTTCGAAAGGTGGCAAAGATTCGTCTTACGAATGGTTACGAAGTAATTTCGTATATCGGTGGTGAAGGACATAACCTTCAGGAACACTCGGTGGTTATGATTCGTGGTGGTCGTGTAAAGGACCTTCCAGGAGTACGTTACCATATCGTTCGTGGTCTTCTCGACTGTCAGGGTGTGGATAAACGTGGACAGAGTCGTTCACTTTACGGTTCGAAAAAACCAAAAGCAAAGAAGTAATTCTTTTCTTATCTTAGGATACAGAATCGAGAATCAAGAAGTTGGAAATGAGTCGTTAACATAGCTGTCATATACTCTTCAAGAATTCCTGATTTACATTCTACATTCTATTTTCTCAATTATTACAAACCCTATGAGTACCAAAGGAAGTGTATCATTTGCATCAAAAAATGATCGTCTCAATAAATTCGTAAATTACGTGATGAAGG
>CAZDFE010000198.1:0-1614 GCA_964504755.1 uncultured Candidatus Peribacteria bacterium | reverse complement strand
AGTAACCCACTCTGGGTCTCGCCAAGGTTTGGTGGAGTACCAAGGTGTCCAGCCACTTTCTTGGTCGAATTTCTCATACAAAGAATCCATTTTCTTGGTATAGCTGGTTTTGATTCGAAGTGTATCCTGAGAATCAGGGAATCCTAGTACCTCAGTCATTTCCAGATCCCAAAGCGGTTCTTTTCTAGAGAGGATTCGTCAAGTGCATTTGCTCGACTTTTCTTCCTCTTTTGATATAATCTTCGCCATTCGAGTTCGTGAAGAGATAAGAAGCTTCTATTCTTATTTCTTCTTGGATTCGATCCAAGTTTTATCTCGCTTCGTTATAAGGTTAAGCACGATTTCGTCCCTTATATGAGCCTAATTTTTTTACTATGATTGCAGTTGTTCAGATCGGTGGGAAACAGTATACAGTTGAGGCAAATCAGGTTATCGAAGTTGATAACCAGAACCTCGAAGTAGGAGCGACTCTTACTGTAGAAGCTCTTCTTCTCGCTGATGCGGAAGGGAAGAGTGTTCAGGTAGGAACCCCTACGGTTGCTGGTTCGAAAGTTGCTTTCTCAGTGCTTGAGAATTTCAAGGGCGAGAAGGTCCGCGTCTTTAAGATCAAGTCAAAAAAGCGCTATATGCGTACTCAGGGATTTCGTGCTATGAAGACTCGTCTGCAGGTTACGTCGATTGCCTAAATTCGTGATGAGAGGCAAGGGAATATCTTTCTAGGCCTCTCCTCACTTTTATTCCTAAAACTTGTAATGTCACCAAACCTTAATACCCGGGCTCGTCTCGAACGAGCTATCAGGAATAATCAAAAGATTTATTCTGCTTGGGAAACGTTTCGGAAGTTTAAATGGTTCACGCTCGGTATTGTTCTACTCCTCCCGATTTATCCGACACTTTCTGTGCTCGGTTCTGATTATGAGACAGCAGCAGCCAGCGATTATGATGAGTCAACGATTATTACAGCGTATACGGGAGATGAAGGAGACTCTGTCTCATATATTTCAGAAAATGGGATGATTAGTACGGATTTTGATACGTCCGTATCGGTTCCACAGAAAGTACAAGAAAAAAAATCAAAACCTTCAAATGGATATGTTATCGCGAAGGGGGATACGATCGAAAAGATTGCTACCAAGTACAATATCTCTACTGATGCTATCCTCTGGGCCAATGATATGGAGAAATGAGATGATCTGATCGCTGGTGCAACACTGCGTATTCCTCCAGTGTCTGGAGTTGTATATACCGTGGTATCGGGCGATACTCTCTCAGAAATTGCTTCGAAATATCGTGTTGAACTCGATGATATCGTGCGAGTAAATAATCTTCGAGATGCGGCTTCTATCCGAAATGGTATGGATCTGATGATTCCAGGAGCGGCTCGCAGTATTCCGTCAGTGAAGCCAACACAGATTGCTACAAATACCTCTCCTGCGAAGTCGACCAATGCCACGACGCCAGCAAAAAAGCCAACGACTATCCAGAATATGGATTCAGGCAAGGAAGATGCATCGGGACTGAAGTCACGCTATGCTATCAAATATACTGGTTTATCACGATGATTTGCTTGGGGAAACTGTACTTGGTATGTCGCACAACATAAGACCGTAACAT
>CAZDFE010000197.1:0-1632 GCA_964504755.1 uncultured Candidatus Peribacteria bacterium | reverse complement strand
GAAATATCCTTCAAATCAGTGATAAATAATTATCTTTCTCTCAAATTCGGAGCATTTTGGTACACTGATAAAAGTATATTTTTTCTTGGAAATGATACACAAATAAAGATATATTCAGATTTTATCGAAAAAATAGAGAAACTAAAGAAAAAGAAATCTGTAGGAATCTTTGTAAAAACATACTTTGAAAAGTATGCATCTGAAGAATATCTACCAAGTTGGATGCTTATGGAAGAGCTTACTTTTGGTGAATTAATAAGTATTTACAAAATATTAAATACCGAATTAAGAGAAGAGATTGCAAATTTTTATGGTGATGCATATGAGAATGATTTTATTGTTTGGTTGAATTTGGTAGGGAATATACGAAATATCTCAGCTCATCACTGAAGGCTTTGGAACAGGAAATTTATCGTACGTCCTCGTATTAAGGATAAAAAATTGGGGCACCTCTTTTCTCTGGAAGGAGATGAAAAACGAAATGAGGTTATCCCGAATTATTATAATGCCACTCTCATTATTCATTATCTTCTGAATATTATCAATAAGAATTTTTCTTGGATAGATGATTTAGAGTGACTTTTTTATGAATTTCCAGATGTCCCAAAGATATCTATGGGATTCAATGATGATTCCTTTGAAGAATTACGAAACATGTAAAGAAAAGACCAAAAAAGTCTACATATCAAAAGAATATGTTAATTTTTCTCGAAAATCTTAACATATACAACCTCATATGTTACAATAATCATAAAATCTATGCAACAACACATCAACCGCATCAAAGACATCATGCGTACCGACTCAGGAATCTCTGGAGCACTCGGATATACTGAGCAGATATCCTGGATACTCTTCCTAAAGTTTCTCGATGATTATGAGGAGAGCTCTCGAGATGCTGCCGAACTCGATGGAAAAGAGTATGTATATATCCTCGCAGAGGAATACCGCTGGAAGAACTGGATCCATCAAGAGAAATGATACATGCAATGAGATGATCTCAAGGATTTTGTGAATCAGAAACTTTTTCCATACCTGAAGTCATTCAAGGGAAGTGATGCAGACTATCATTCGATCAAGTACAAGATCGGGGAGATATTTTACTTTATCTCGAATAAAATCGAGAACGGAAATAATATCCGTGAAGTGATCGATATTATCGATACTCTGAATTTCCAGAATCAGAAAGACCTTTTCGACCTCTCGAATATCTATGAGTGACTCCTCCAAGATATGGGAAATGCTGGCGGAAATAACGGGGAGTTCTACACTCCACGATCGATCATACGGCTCATCGTCGATATCGTGGATCCTCAGATAGGGCAGACCATCTATGATCCTGCAGCGGGGAGTTGTGGATTCCTCATCGAGGCATACCATCACATG
The DNA here is from genome assembly GCA_964504755.1 of uncultured Candidatus Peribacteria bacterium. Taxonomy (GTDB): domain Bacteria; phylum Patescibacteriota; class Gracilibacteria; order BD1-5; family UBA2023; genus CAZDFE01. The sequence continues at coordinate 246 of CAZDFE010000197.1, read as the reverse complement.
CGACCACAAGTAAAGACAGATAGTGAACTCGAGAAACTGAATCATGGAACTTTTTATGGAAATGAGAAAACGCCACTCGCATATATCATGGGAGTGATGAATATGATCCTCCATGGGATTTCAGTACCGAATATATCGAAAGCAGACACACTCGCCACAACGATCAAGGATATCCAAGAGTTTGATCGTCATGATATTATCCTCTCGAATATCTATGAGTGACTCCTCCAAGATATGGGAAATGCT
>CAZDFE010000196.1:0-1667 GCA_964504755.1 uncultured Candidatus Peribacteria bacterium | reverse complement strand
GTATCGAACCCCTGCCTCACTACACTTCGCGAGAAAAAATCGAAGATCCTGTATACGAGCATTTTTTATCGTGATACTTGGAGCTGAACTGAGAGCCCCGAGAATGATAAAGGTTCCACTTTCGATATAGTCATGGATGACCGTGCCAGAGGCTTCTTTCGGTGCGTATTTGATACCATCCACGATAATCGTGTGGTCATGGGTGACTTCGATATGTACTCCAGTAGATCGAAGAAAATCGATTAGATTCATGACATGTGGTTCGATGGCAGCCAGTTCGATCGTGGTTCTTCCAGTTCGAAATGCTGCCGTCATAAGAATATTTTCTGTCGCGGTTACGGCAAATCCTGCTGATATACGAACATATTTGGTTATATAATTGCCCGAAAAATGAATCATTTCTCCCGATCACTGGTTCATGTATCAGAAGGCTTCGAGTCCTCGAAGGTGTTCATCGATCGAGCGTTTTCCGATGTTACATCCTCCAGGAAATGGGATTTCGAGATCACGAAATCGTTTCAGTAGTGCGGGAAACAGAAAAATCCCAACTCGGATTTTCTTGATTAGTGCAGTATCAAGATGTTCCAGACTCATATGTTTCGTATTCATGGTGAGTGTATTTCCTTCGAAGGATACCGCTACGTTGAGCGATTCGATGATGCTGAGAAATGTGAGAACATCTCCGATTCTCGGAACATTGTGAAGGGTAAACTCTTCGAAAAAGAGTCCACAAGCAATGAGGGGGAGTGCTGCATTTTTTGATCCAGAAATTTCGACGGTTCCAGAGAGGTTCTGGGGTCCATGAATAGAAAGCATAACAAAAAAAGAACAAAGATTTCAAAAACCCGCTTATTCTAGCGGGAAGTCTTTTTTTTGCAAATCGGGGGATAGGTTAGTCGATCGTATGAATGCGGTATCCAATTCCACGAATGGTTTCGATATGAATGCTTTGATCGAGTTTCTTTCGAATATTTTTTATATGAGTATCTATCGTTCGATCATAGAGGTAGTTTTCGTATCCAATAATGTTTTTCATGAGGGCTTCGCGCTTGATGACTCCTTTTGCATTTTTGATGAGATATTCGAGTATGGCAAACTCAGTTTTCGTGAGGCGTACTTCCTCATCATTTACCAGTGATATATAATTTCGGGTATCGAGCGTGATATTACCAAAAGTCAGGCACTTGGTGCTTCCATTTTTTCCATTTTCTTTGCGTTCCTCCGCTCTTTTACTTACTGCCACGATCCGTGCCACGAGTTCCCGTGGAGAAAAAGGTTTCGAAACATAGTCATCTGCACCAAGTTCGAGGAGGCGTACCGTATCATCTTCACTGGCTCTGGCAGAGAGAACAATAATTGGAGTATTTGAAATCTCTCGAATTTCTTGGCAGATTTCGAATCCTGTTTTTCCAGGGAGATTAATATCGAGAATAACGAGTCCTGGTTTTTCTTTTTGGAACAGAGTAGTCGCTTCGAGTCAATTACTACATAGACTAATAGTATGTCCAGATTGTTCGAGATAGGCTTGGAGTGGTATGATAATACCTTGATCGTCTTCGATCAGAAGCAGATGCATATTTCGTAAGTAAAGAGTATGTGTATATTGTATGAAATGAAAAAAGAAATCAAGGTTCGCGCTAGACATGATGATATTCGTTTTGAAAGTC
>CAZDFE010000195.1:0-1676 GCA_964504755.1 uncultured Candidatus Peribacteria bacterium | reverse complement strand
TAATATATCCGTTCGTTTTCGCCGCTTCCTTATTCGCGTTTTGATACCATTTACTCATATGTGACCAATCACCCTTCTGGTGCTCCTTTAAAATTTCCGTAATTTCGACTTCATGCTGGAGAATATACGCCATCCCATCTTTCGTAATAATCGTCTTGCCAAGATCGAAAAGTGGCTTATGATGTTTCATGGTTCTTAGGAACTGCATACAGAGAATAGTTATAAAATATGCACTTTTAGCGATACTCTCGTAAGCACAAAAATCAAGGTGGAGGCGATAGCACTACCTTGATTTTTTTGCGTGAGAGTACGATGGAAGGGCATATTGACGACCTCACTTCAGGGTCGCCCATAAAATCGCACCTGAGTGCGATTTTATGACGCTATAAAAGTCTGCTCACTCGTGGGCTCTGCTTCAATATATGGATAAAAGCCCACGAGTGAGCTGTCCGCTCTTCGCTCTATTCTCCCTTCAAAATACAGAAAAAAAGCCCATATAGGGCTAATAATCACTCGGTAATAAAATCGTTGTCACGCTTCTATCCCACTCGGTAATAACCCACACGGTCTCATCTGCAATTTTATATGACGATAAAATGCGGTATCCCTTCTCCAGAGCGTCTCGATTTTCTGCTTGGCTCTCAGGTAGCATATTTGACCAGTCTCATGTTTGATGGCGTACCAAGAGTGTTGCTGGATCAACGCCATGCTCTGCTAAGAGGTCACTTGCTGGTATCGTGATTACGATTTCACCCAAGTTGAATAGGGGTGCAATCACGACGTAACTATGAATGGTTTGCATATACGATAGATTAAAAAATATGCTCTCCGCATGGACTCTTCGTAAGCGACAAAATCAAGGTGGAGGCGCAGCACGACCTTGATTTTTTCGCTGAAGAGTACAATGCGAGGGCGGTATTTTTTCCTACTGCGTCCAGACTTCAGGGTCAGTAGGGGCAGAGAGGGCGAACTTGTCTCGGAAACTTTCGCGGATGCCGCGCGAAACTTCCCAATACAAGAGCTGCTATTTTTTGAGCCCTAGCCCACTCCACTGCCCAATTGACTGAAGATGACGGGCTCAAAAAATAGCAGCCTCATAAAAAGCCATTCCAAGCCAATTCGGTGAAAATTGAAGCTCCCAAGGTTTAACACCTCGAAAGCATTTCAAGATCGCGGTAAGTAATATTTGTCTCGAAAAGTGCATTGATGAGCTCAGGGTACACATAGAGTATATACGGTGAGCCATAGGAGGTAATGCCGACCCAAGTACCCAGCTCAGAATCAATGACAGGGATTTTTGCATCGATGAGTCGCTCATAGTCACTTTGCATAAATTTGGGGAAAACAAGCCACTGGTAGACTTCTTGTGATTCGTCGGTCTCTGGATCGTAGATGTTATAAATGTCATCGTAACTGATGATGGATCGCTCCAACAGCTCACAGACCAGATAGGTTTGATTGAGGTGTGTCGATACATGATCGAGATGAAACGAGGTGATCTGAGATGCCATATGCGTGATGAATAGTTGATATAAAGCATCCAGACAACATCCGTCCGTATTGCCAAAGAAAAAAGAAAATCCACCAGATTTTCGTGGTGGAGACTGTGTACTACCTTTTTCTTTGGCAAGGATGGATAAGTTGTGGGTGGTTTATATCGATCAGCACGGATGTGG
>CAZDFE010000194.1:0-1742 GCA_964504755.1 uncultured Candidatus Peribacteria bacterium | reverse complement strand
ATGAGAAAATGCTACCGTAGAGCTCAATTTTGCCAAGCATGAAACCGAAGTCCTTCCAGATATACAAGCCGCAAAGACAACTATTACGTATGAATTCCAGAATACGACCACGAGTAATCAAGAAGTGATATTTAGTATGGAACTCCCGAATAGCGCGTCGACGGTCACGGATCTGAAACTCGGACTCAATCTCGAGTACACCTGAGTCATTGCCCCTCGTGGAGCCGCTTCCCGAGTATATCAGGATTCACTTCGTCGGAGCACTGATCCAGCCCTCCTCGAACAAACAGGGCCACTCACCTATCGCCTTCGTGTCTTCCCCGTTCCAGGAAACAACGATAGCAAAACGCAAGGTCGCCAACGAGTACAGTGGAGCTATGTCACACCCCTCGAATCGGTAAAAAATATCACAACCATCCCGAAAACAGAGATTCTCAACCTCAAACTCACCAAAAAATCAGAGATTCTCACCCGAGTCACTGAGGGAGAAAAAGCACTCGTACAGGATTCGAAAATGGGGGATGATCTCCACCTCCTCACGGATGGGAAAATAGAATCCATCACGATCCGTGCTGGAAAGAATTTTATCGAATACTGTACTACGAACGTGTATCCGAATATCGATATACAGAAATTTTCTCAGTCCGAGAAAAAACTCACCAAAAATATGGTTTTCTTCGATATTTCGAAAAGTATCGGTGCGAAACCGAGTATACAACAAGAGTATCAATCCCTTATAAATGCCTGGAAAAATAACGGAATTTCGCTCGATGTATTTACCTATAATTTCGAAGTATATCCGAGTGGCTACGATATTTCTGGAGTTGATTTCTGGGGAACGACCAATATGTCGAAAATTATCGACTATATCGATAAAAATAATATTTCTGGAGCGAATATCGTCATCGTCACGGATGATAATTCCTACGAACAGTCCGAAAAAGAAATCAAAAACATCGACTACAAAAAACTTAAAACAAATCGCATTTCTCTCATCCAGATCGGAAAAAATATCAGAACCCTAAAAACCGAAATCACCAAATCGATACTTGCGACCAACGGAAGCATGAGCGTATTAGAACCCTCGGCTCCCATTTCAGAAGGGATAAAAAACATTTTTACTCCCACTCCAAGTATCCAATCCTGTGAAACATATACTGGCTCAGCAGTACAACCGTTAAAGGCACTCCAAGGATATATAGATAGCAAAAAGATATTTGGAAATACATACTCCTATACGGGATATATCGTAGACACTGGATCGCTCTATCGTGGTGGACTGGAAAATCCGTTGATTCAATATCTTTTAAGTGGATCTATCATGGATGGTAGTGATCCCTTAATTTTTCTTGAAAATTGGGAAAATCAAATTTTTTCTTCTTGGGAAAATAATATTGAAACAGTGTATCCTACGTATCAAGAATTTTCCATTTTTAGGAAAAATATCCGTGGTAAAACAATAGTAACAATTCGTCCAGAATACTCAACGATTACGGTGGAAATAGGTGGTGGCTTTACTGGATCAATGTATTCCAGTGGTAGATCAATCCTCCCAAATGAGATAGCTCAATTCTGAAAAGATATTGGGGTAAAAACACCGATTCAAAAGCAGTTAGATGAAAATGAAGTACAGGAAGAAATCGCCCAGGCTTCCCATATCGTAAACCAATCTGTCAGTCTTATTGCCCTCGAAACTGAGCGACAAAAACAAGACCTTGAACGATATTCTGGAAATTCAGATA
>CAZDFE010000193.1:0-1747 GCA_964504755.1 uncultured Candidatus Peribacteria bacterium | reverse complement strand
TGCAGGTAGCGATTATCGCGAGTCTTATCACTTTTACGGGAGTACTCCAGACGGGGGCATGGAGTGGGATCATCGCACAGGGTGGGGATATTATTAATCTCGCGAAGTGGAATGAGATGGCAACGCAAGTGATCAATAGTTTTTCGCAATCGGGAAATACTTGGGGAACCAAGATGATTCTCGGTTCCAATGATAGTCAACCAGTGGCGATCGAGACGAATGGTACTGAGCGAGTCACGATTTCGAGTGGGGGAAATATCGGTATCGGCGCGGTCAATCCTCAAAATAAGCTCGAGCTCAACACGAGCGTCGTGAATACTTCAGGACTTCGGCTCACACAACTGACGACCACGAGTCCGACATCTACGGGCGCACAAACGATCGGTGTCACCACTCTGGGCGATGTTATCACCGTTCCAAATGGCTTTCCTACGATACTGACCACTACAGGAACTCAGGCAAATACAAGCAATACTGTGTATCAGAATATGAATGCACTTCAGTTTCCAGTGGTAGCTGGAAAGGTCTATAAGTTCAAGGCATTTATCGTCTATAATTCGGCAGCCACGACGACGGGGATTCGATTACGAGCCACTGCCCCGAATAACTACTGGTATTCCATGACTATCACGAGTACAGCTACCGCACCTCAGTACCGAGCGTTTTATAATAATGGAACTACGGGGCTTCTCTCGACCGCTTCGGCAGCCACGACGGGGAATATTGCTGAAATAGATGGTATTCTCATACCAACAACAAATGGGAATTTCATTATACAATTTGCCTCTGAGATAAATGGATCCGCCATAACAATCCAGCCTGGTTCGGTACTGACGTATTTCACGTATTAGTTTCGTTCCCAGAAGGTTTCGATCATGCGGATAAAAATTGGCTGCAATCGATATATGATACGCTCGATATAGGTGCTCATATTTTTGGCACTGTGTACGAGCCCGATATATCCATATGTGGTTCCGAGTGATTCGATGGGAAAGAGGGAAGTATAAGGAATTCCATAAGGAAATGTTTCCATAGAATGGAGATTTTCCGTAAATTCTCTTTCGATATTGATTCGCTCATTGATTGGCTCATCTCCATTGGAAGCAATATACTTGATCGCATAGACATCTTTTAGGATTTTATGTCGCTCGATCCAGATAACATCCTTGAGATGGAATGTTTTTTTCAGGAGCTTGAGACAGGGAACCACTCCTTCATTTATATGTTTCTCGAAGTAGTCTGAGAGTGCATAATCGAGGGTTCGTTCGAGATTCGCTTCTCGAAGTCGAGTATTGGTGCTAATGAGGCACGCTTGCATGAGTTTTTCTCGAAATCCTGGATGTTTTTCATTGATTTCTTGGATTTTCTGAGCGTGGAGTTTATAGAGTTTTCCAGGGGTTTTTGCTGTTACTTTCACGGGTTTATTGTATTGCTCGAAAAAGATGGATTCCCCGATAATATTCGGAGCTTCGATATCTCCTACTTCATGCATCGTATCGAATGGACTCAAGAATTCTACAATATAGTATCCCTCGGTAATAAAAAAGAGATATGGATTATTCTCATGATCGACGACAATATCTCCTGGCTCGAAGGTATATACCTCACAAGCCTCGGATGTGCATATTTCGGAAATAGTATCAAAAAGAGTGGCTGACATAATCGAGAGAAGGGTATAAATTTATTGTTTTTCACTCAAAAATCCGAGACGACTTCGATCGTGCATATAGCGTTCGGTGGTATTTCT
>CAZDFE010000192.1:0-1791 GCA_964504755.1 uncultured Candidatus Peribacteria bacterium | reverse complement strand
CGAGAACGCCAACTCCACCAAAGATAAAATACCAATTCGCTTTCAGAAAGTCACTAAAATTCAGAATCATCTGTGTGGCGACGGGAAGATTTTCACGTTCACCGAACATGGAAGTAAGAGTTGGAATTACTTTTACCATCAGGACGGTTACCACGATCGCCATACCCACGATCAGGAGCATTGGGTAGGTCATGGCTCCTTTGATTTTTCGAGTAATGGAATCTACTTTTTCTGTTTGTTCCGCGATTTGTATAAGTGCTTGATTGAGCTTTCCTGTTCGTTCACCAGCTTCGATAATGGATACTTCAGCATCTCCGAAATTATCATGGTATTCTGCCATAGCTTCATGCATCGTACGTCCTCATTGGATTTGTTCGATCATAAACTCATAGAACTTGATCATATTTTTTTCTTTCTCTTGTTTCTTCAGGGCGGTAAGACTCTTGAGGACAGTAAGATTCGCATTTACCATTGTTGCCATGATACGAAAGAAGACAACTTTTTGATGCAGGTTAATACTTCCACCACTAGTAAATAGCTTGGAAATAACTTTACTGAAACTTTCTTCTTGTTTTCCAGTTACCCCTTCTTGTACATCGAGAATGACGAGATCAGATGATGTGGTGGCCATATAAATAAAGTAAAGAATGTAGAAATTATGAATTTTCTTTTGCAGCCGCGTATACCTCTTCGAGAGAAGTCCTTCCATTGAGTGCCTTGATAATCCCATCTTGTTCCAGTGAAGTCATGCCATCTTGAACGGCAACATCGTTGATAATTGTAGCACTCGCACCTTCGATAATCATTTTCTTGATATTCGGGGTAATCTCGAGAATTTCGTAGATACCAACTCGACCTTTGTATCCTATATTATCACATTCACTACAGCCAACTGGTTCATAGAACATAGGTTTTTGTAATATCTCTGGAGGAATTCTTTCGATAAGTTCTTCCTTGGCGGTTTTTTTCAGAGCTTTTTCGACGCGAGCTTTCATATCAGGATCCAGGTCTTGCATCGCGACGGGCTTTTTACATTTTTGGCAGAGCTTTCGGATGAGTCGTTGGGCAATAATAGCATTGACTGATGCGGGGAGAAGAAATGATTGAATCCCCATATTCAGGATACGGGTAATAGTCTCCGCGGCAGAATTCGTATGGATGGTTGATACTACGAGGTGACCCGTGAGGGCGGCTTCGATCGCAACATTGATAGTTTCATGGTCACGGATTTCTCATACCATGATGATATCGGGATCTTGACGGAGGGCAGTACGAAGGCCGTAGGCAAAATTATAGCCGATGTCTGGGAACATTTGTGATTGATTGAGTCCGTCTATCTGGCTTTCTACTGGATCCTCGAGGGTCATGATGTTTACGTCTGGGGCATTGAGTTTTGAGAGGCAGGAATAGAGAGTGGTTGATTTTCCTGATCCCGTTGGTCCAGATGTCATGATGATTCCATTCGGAAGGGAAATAGCTTTTTCGAGGAGCATCTTATTATGTCCTTCGATACCCAGTTCGAACAGATCGGGAATTTTTTTACTTTTATCAACGATACGCATTACAATTTTTTCTCCATGAACGGTCGGAAGGGTTGAGACACGAAGGTCGAGGGCTTTATTATTGATGATAGTGGAGATACGTCCATCCTGAGGAATACGTGATTCATCGATCTTGAGGTTTGACATGATCTTGAATCGGGCTACTACTTGTTGGTGGAGATAGTTCTGGTACTCGAGTATTTCCCGCAGTGATCCATCTACGCGGTATCGTAGGCGCACGATATTTGTC
>CAZDFE010000191.1:0-1802 GCA_964504755.1 uncultured Candidatus Peribacteria bacterium | reverse complement strand
GCTCTGTGTCCAGCCATAGAGGTGTGCATGCTCCTGGAGACATTGTACATATGCTCGATATTTCGGATTTTTATATTATTCTGTTTCGGTACTAGCATCGAATACATCGATCGCGAGACCGAGCTGATGTTCACTATATCCTGGAGGCGCACAGAGCGTGCTATTGCATCGTCCGAGGTCCCACATACGCTGTTGGTAGGCCGCACTTCGATATCCGCTGATAACGACGAATGGAGTTTGGAATTTTTTTTCGAATTCGGTTGCCATCTTCCAGAGTGATCGTGCCGCTTCTGAGCGGAGTTTCGAACTTCTTCCTGCCTCATCGATATTCGGATGGGTGATGCGGATGAGGTCCGTGGGTTCATATTCTTTTTGTGAGAGGGGTACATATTTACTCACAAATCGGGTAATGCTCGTATCATCCTTGGTAGATGCGAGTGGTGAAGTTGTACCTCAGAACTGAAACTGGAGTTTCTTTTTTTTCGTGATTTTTCAGAGTAAAATAGAGGTATTTCCCGTGGAAATTATTCCAGTGATTTCTGGAGTAATGCTTCCAGAAATCGTTGATCCCGTCTGTACTACTTCTGAAACGCTCGAGTTCCCAAGCACGGGGAACATGATGAATGCAATGATGATTACTACTATAATGTGCATCTAGATAATTTTTTTCTTTATAAAAATATAGGTAATAATTCCGAATAGGAAGGTTATCCCTATAATGGAAGCGGTAATGAGGATATTATCGAAGTGACCACTTTCGACATTCATCCCGAAGAAGCTCGTGACAAGCGTGAGTGGAAGCATGAATGCAGAGAATACTGTGAGGTACTTGATCGTGGTATTTGTCTCGAGTTCGAAGACGCTTTTGAGGGTATCTTCCATCGAGTCGATATTTTCCTGAAGGAGTTGAATTTCCGAAAAAATCTTATCTAGCTTATCTTCGAGATTTTCGAAGTAGAGTTCGACTTCTTCAGAAAATCGTTCTTTCATACGGATTTCGATCAGCTTCAGTACCGAAATCTGAGGCTTCATCATGTGTTTTAGCGTGATGATGTTCCGCTTTCGGTTCATGATACTCTTAATCAGTTCGGTTCCACGAGCATTGAAGAGATCCTGTTCGAGTGTTTTGAGGTCTTTCCCGAATCGCTCGAGCATTTTCATCGTTTTTTCGAGATACTGTTCGATGATCTCATAGAGAAGAAATGCGGGCGTGAGGTATTCTCCATTCTCGAGACCATTCTCATAGCTATCATAGACGCGACGCATCGTTCCTGATTGGTAATACCGAAACGTGAGAAGATAGTCTTTCGCGATAAAAATATTGAGTTCGTTCTGGATATATCGCTCTGTATTCGGCTCGAATTTCGGGAAATGCAGTACGATAAAAAGATAGTCATCGTAGCTATCGATACGTGCGTACTGATTTTCTTCGAGAATCGCTTCTTTATCGAGCTCATGGAAGTCATACTTCGTCATGATCGCTTCGATCTCATCGAGTGGAGGATTGATATAATCCTGCCACGGACCAACGGTCCGCTTATCGGAAGCAGCTTTTGTTAGGGGATTCGTACGTTTTCGTGCTGGCATAGCCGGAGAGGGGATAGGGAAATAAACGTTTCCTTCCTGGCATTATTTTTGTATTTCATTGAGTATTCTTTTTCGATTCTTCTAGAGTTCAAACTCGGATTTAAGTCCGTGAAGTTGTATTGATTGAATTGGTGCCCAGAGCGGGACTTGAACCCGCACACCGTGAGGCAGAGGATTTTGAGACCTCCGTGTCTACCATTCCACCACCTGGGCAA
>CAZDFE010000190.1:0-1806 GCA_964504755.1 uncultured Candidatus Peribacteria bacterium | reverse complement strand
CTTCAAGAATACGATCATTATTATGACATCCAATCTTGGTTCTGAAGAATTCAATACTCAAGCACAAAAAATAGGGTTTACGGTTTCAGAAAGTGAAGAAAAAAAGATCATTTCTGATTATGAAGACATACGAGCCCGCATCCTGAAGGGGCTGAGTGATGTATTTGCACCAGAATTTCTGAATCGTATCGATAAAACGATCGTATTTAACCCCCTCGATAAAAAAGTGCTCAAATCTATCGTTACTCTTCAGTTCGATGATTTAGTAGCCCGTTTGAGAAATATTGGTATTACCCTCGAGTATGACTCAAAGGCGGTGAATTATATCGTTGCCGAAACCTATAATCCTGAGTATGGAGCCCGTCCCGTGCGTCGCTATATCCAGGATCATATCGAGGATGTCGTGGCTGATGCTATGATCGAAAAAAAATCAAAAAGTCATGTTCAGATTTCCGTCTCTCGAAAAAAGCTTATATTTGACTGGAAATAAATTTTGAATACCGATTCTATTCGGTATTTTTCTTTTTCCGATGCGGAGAAATATATATTTTAAAACAAATTTGACATTTAGTAATATTTAGTATGATACATTAAATTTACTATTTACCTATTGTCATATGTTACGAAAATGATTGGTGGCTACGCTCACTCTTCTTGGATTGGGAATGAGTGTTCATTCAGTATTGGCGAGTGAATCTGAGATTCTCGTAGCACTCAATTGTGATGGAACCAAGGTGGTTCGCTCACTCGAAACGGGAACTTTTATTGTTTCTCATGGAGAATCGAATCTTCCGGGTTGTATTGGTCCAGTAGTGCAAAAAGATGTTGTAGTGGCAAGTATTGCGGTAGTATCCTCTGGTTCTGTAGAATTGGTCGATCGAACAGCTATGGAACTTTCGAATACTGGGGTTGATAACGGGGAAAATCTGCCAGTAGAGAAGGTGCTTACATGAATAACTCGGGAGATCGAGAAAGTGGTAGAATCGACGGTTTCGAACTGTAATGGTACTATAATTACTCGTTTTAACGATGGAACGTATAAACTCTCCAAAGGAGAGGCAAACCTTCCACGTTGTGTTGATACATCAAAACGGGGTTTTAATCCAAAAAATGGTCCAGTATTTGATCCGAGTTCCACTCAGATCGTGCAGTATCGTAGTTATCTCATGACGAAGAAAATGATTCGATATGTGAATCCCGTCCGAAGTGTGATTGCTCGCAGTCTCCCTACCAAGAAATCAAAACCAGTTGCCTATCTGATGAAGAATGATGTGGTCGTAGTAGAAGGGAAGGAAACAGGCTGGGTAAAAACGCAGGGAGCAATCGTGAGCGTGACGGATACACAAGAAAACACCGTGAGTGCTGATACTGTAGGAAAGGCGGTCGGATACATCGCAAGTCGATTTATACGAACACCCTCTACGTCTGATCTCGTTCGTATCGGTCAGGCGGATCAAGCATACTGGAGTGATGTAGCACATGTGCGTGTCGCTCATCTCGTAAATGTTCGTGAACATCCATGGTATGGTGCAAAAATCAAAGCTGTTCTTTCGGATAAAACGAATCTCTATGTCATTTCGACGGTCGATAATTGGTCAGAAGTGATCAGTGATGATCGCTCGATCGCTGGATATATCCGATCCGACTATCTCGTGATCGATCGGGTACAGCATACGGATGATTGGATCGGCGTGAAATAAATCCATCTCATATAAAAATCCACCAAAAATGGTGGTTTTTTTGTGTTTTCTCGTGAGTTCAGATATGATACATCAGTATTATCTTAATATAAAACTTATGTCAGTC
>CAZDFE010000189.1:0-1807 GCA_964504755.1 uncultured Candidatus Peribacteria bacterium | reverse complement strand
CCATAGTGCCTTGAGTAATCAGTCCAAATACTTCGTGCAGATTTCCCCGGTCTTCTGGTCTACTGAAACAGTTGTCGCCTATTTCCAGCGCCAGTGGCAGGGTCTCCGAATTAAGAAGTTGGGGCACAATCATTTTGACGCTCATACTTTTTCTTCGGGTTTTATTTTGATTTTTGGATTTCTCAGAATTTCTCTAGACACGACTCCATATCGTCCTGATTCTCGGCGTGATTCTCGCAGTGGTGAGCTTTATCGATGATATGGATACGATCGGAAAGAGTCGGATGAGTGTGCCTCCCCTATTTCGCCTCGCCATGCAGATCGGGATCGGGGCAATTATCGGAATGACGAGTATAAAAATCAGCTATATCAGCAATCTTTTCGGTGGCGTTCTCAATCTCACGGACTATAGCCTAGATATCATCATCGGAAATGCGATGCTCACGATCTATTTTATTCCCATTGCTATAACGATATTCTGGTATGTTCTCGTATTTAATAGCATCAATTTCTCCGACGGGATTCCGGGTCTCACGGGGGGTTTTTCACTGATATCTTTCGTGATTCTCGCGGGACTCGCGGTCAAGCTCTATTTCAGTGATGCTACCATCGCGACACAAGAAAATAGTGCATTTCTCCTCACACTCCTGGCGATCGTGATTCCAGCCACTTTTTTTCTCACTCGAAAAGATATCTCGCGACAGGCACTCATGGGAGATTCTGGAACCATTATGCTCGCCTTCCTTATCGCCACGTTTGCGATCGTCGCCGGTGGAAAAATCGCCACCGCTATCTCGGTACTCGGGATTTATCTCATCGATTTCGTGTATGTGATTACCGTTCGAATCATGAAAGGAATCAATCCTCTAAAATGAGACCAAACCCATCATCTCCACTATCGACTCATGGAACTCGGGCTTGCCAAAGAACAAATCCGAAATATTATTTTCTATCTTACGGCGATTTTTGGCCTTTCTGCGATTTTTCTCCCGACGATTGGAAAAATTATTCTCCTGGTCATCATAGCCGTCGTGACGATTTTTCTCACAGAAATTCTCAGTATCGTTCGCAAAAAATAGTCCTTTCGGACTATTTTTCTTTTGGAAGGTATTCTTAGATACTATATCGTTCTTCGACTTTCGTCCAGTTCACGACGTGCCAGAAATTTTCGAGATATTTTGCCCGAGCATTCCGATAGTCGATATAGTAGGCATGCTCCCAGACATCACACGTAAGGAGTGGAACGGCGTCAATGGTGAGCGGAGTTTCTGCATTCGAAGTAGAAACAATATTGAGTGATCCATCAGGAAGTTTCACGAGCCACGTCCATCCAGAACCAAAATTCGCGAGTGCCATATCAGTAAATGCTTTCTGAAATCCTTCGAAATTCCCCCAGGTTTCGACGATCTGAGAAAGAAATGTTTCAGAGAGTGTCGGAATCGTGGCAGGTGCGAGTGACTCGAAATAAAACGTATGATTCCAGATTTGTGCCGCATTATTGAAAATTCCTCCCTTCGGAGCACTTCGTATGATTTCTTCGAGGGACAGAGACTCATATTCCGTTCCAGGAATGAGCTTATTCAGATTATCGACATAGGTCTGATGGTGTTTTCCATAGTGATACTGGAGCGTTTCCTCTGAGATATATGGGGCGAGGGCATCGAGTGCGTATGGAAGTGTCGGAAGTGTGTGTGTCATAGTGTAAAATTAAGATTATGAGAATCGTTATTATATAAATAACTTGCAAAAATACAAAAAAGGAGTAGAACATTGTCAAAATTAATAATAAATATCCCCACGTATAACG
>CAZDFE010000188.1:0-1835 GCA_964504755.1 uncultured Candidatus Peribacteria bacterium | reverse complement strand
CTCGAATATAGCATCTCGGTAAATGTGTCCTACGAACTCAACTAATACATAATTGTCTCTCAAAAAGCTTTTCAAAAATCCCTCAGGTCAGTGGGGGATTTTTATTATCAGATATTGTTCTGAAATATCTCTTGGTATATTTTTCGATTCAAAAACCATTTTTTATTTATGGAATTTTTTGTGTGCTTCTTTGAGCTTTGGATTCGTCACATGGGTGTAGACCTGAGTTGTGGTGATCGAAGCATGCCCGAGAAGTTCCTGGATAATACGTATATCAGCACCATTTGTCAATAATGTCGTCGCGAAACTGTGCCGGAGCGTATGGGCATGCATATTTTTCAGAATTCCAGCCCTGAGTCCGTACTCCTTCACCATATTCGTGATAAAAAAACGAGTGAGTCGTACGTTTTCGTCATCCAGATCAGAAGAATGTATATTTTCGACTGAGAAATTATGTCGGATAAAAAGAGGGGAGAAGTGGTCATCACGAGCTTCGAAATAGGCTCGGATCGCATCTCTCGCATTCTCGGTCAGATAGACGACGCGCAGTTTATTTCACTTTCCACGGACGGCGAATTCCATTGTTTCGAGATTCACATCGCGTCGATCGAGGGTGGTGAGTTCAGATATGCGTAATCCCGTCGAATAGATACATTCACATATCGCGAAATCTCGCTTTCCGATCAGGGTTTTTCGAGAAATGCTTTCGAAGAACCGTTCGATTTCTTCTTGAGTGAGAAAGGTGACTTCTCTATCGGGCGCTTTCATGAGGTCGATCGTTGTCGGATCGAGGCAATCGATTTGTTCTTTCTTCAGGTATTTGAGCCAACTTCGGATGGTTATCATATGAGCATTCACGGTTTTTACCGAAAGTCCAGTATCCGAGAGGGAAAGTCGCCACATATCAAAATCCTCTTTTCGTATGGATTCGATCGTCGGTTCTCGAATTTCTCGAGAGAGTTCGAGAAGGGGAGACTTCCAGTTTTTTATCAGATCGCTACTGGTCGGAGGAAGGATGTCTTCGGATCGGATTTTCGCGAGTTCTGGATGAGTATTTCCGATAAGATAGATCACAAAACGCCACAGATGAAAAATATACTGTTCCTGGGTTTTTCGTGACCGACCCTTATGGAGACGGAGGTAGATGAGAAAGTTCGAGAGGGAAGTGAGAAGATTCATATTTTTATTATTATTCATACAATAAAAAGAGAGTACAGCTCTATGTGATCGAAGCCACAGACTTCAGTTAGGGAAAGTATATTCTTTAGAAATCTGATTCTGAAAAATATAATACATCACATAATGTAACTTATGTTATGTATTATATGGAAAAATAGATGAAATCAACTGTTTTTCTACATGCTGGTGTGTCTGACATACTTTTCTTACTAAATAGGACTTAATATCCATTAGGATGGTTTTTTATTCAAATGATTTTGATTATATAAAAATCATGTGCTATGAAAGTATTTTTCCGATAGAATACTCATCAAAAATGTTTCATGAACCTTGATCCAGTAATATGTATTCCCCGAGCTTTGAATTTCTATATAAGTATTATGAGAATTACTCTCATTTTAAATTGAACGATGAAGTTTATAGAAAGGAGTTCATAATCGATACTCAGTCGTTATTTAACGAATATTCGCTTTAACTACTAAATAGTAATATTATGTGAAGTATTATATGTGTTCAATGGCTTTTTCGTTGCAAAAGATGAAAGTTGTCTATAATGAGTCAGATATTATAATTTTTTCCTATGAATCCGCTAGAACAAGCCTGTTCTGATATCCTCTATAAGAATATGAATCACTCGAATGAGCGAGTCTATCTCC
>CAZDFE010000187.1:0-1868 GCA_964504755.1 uncultured Candidatus Peribacteria bacterium | reverse complement strand
GGAGGGATCGATTACTTTTGTTGGATTCACATAGAGATTATTTGATACAAAAAAGAGGGATTCCTCATGCCATGATGCAATTTCCTCGATCTGAGCATCACTGAGTCCAGCCATAATCTCCATACTCTCGATCGGAGTATCCATCTTGGTCGTGAGATAGGTGCGAATTTTTGTTTTCAGTTCAGTAACCGTGAGGGATTTTTCGAGTGTGAGATCTTCACGCAGATATTTACCCATGCTCGTAAGACAGGTTTGGGAATTATTCTGACAATACTCATTAAAAATGATATCCGATAAAAAAGAAAGGAGTTTATCTCGTGCGCCACTCTGAGAAGGATCGATCGCGAGGTTTCCGAGGTTCGTCGATACCGAGAGGACACCATGCAAAGAATCTTCCGAAGAATAAATCGAGCCTCGCGATGTCGGATTTCGAAGGATCATTGTCTGCTGTTCGGTTGCTTTTTTCGCATAGAATTCATGATCAATAACCGTATATCCAAACGCTGTAGATATGAGAAATACCACATACAGTACGCCAATCCACCAAACAATACCGACTCGATCCAAAGAAAGAAAATATCGGTAAATTTTCGTAAAAGTATGTTCGAGAAAATCCTTCATGAAAGCAAGCAGAGTTAGGAAGATCGGATATTATGAAATGCAGAGCCCCGAAATCGATGGAGTAATTCCAGTGTTGGGGAACTTGTAATAATATATGTCTGAGGAGTATATTTGGATATAAAAGCCAGAATATCTATCGTACGAATTTTGGAAGGATACTGAAAAAACTCACTTCCATACGCATCTTCGACATAGATTATTCGAGAATATGCCTGAAGATTATAATAAAGAAGACGCCGAGTTCAAAAGATAATCGGATATTTTTTCTCATATATATCAATCCAAGCCTGTGCCCGTTTCGTATCCGTCGCATCATTCGGAATCATCAGGATATCATCCCGATATAAGATGGCTTTCGCGAACTGCAAGAGAAAAAAATCGTCAGGAAAGATAAAAATCGAATCAGGAAGAAGATACTCATGAATACCAGTAGGTGCTACGATCGAATCAGAGAAAAAATGAATTTCCGTTCGAGGTTCTCATGAAGCATGAAGACTTGGGGATTCCAGTATATAATTGCGCTTATCAAGACGCGTACGAAGAGCCGATGGGAAAAAAAGTGATGCGATCCGATGAATAGGAATACAGTAGCGTCGAGCGAGTTCAAGTATAAGATCGATCTGTATCTGCGAAAAAACTGACGTACTCGAAAGAATGGTTATAACCGGTTTTATTTCCGTATGAGCGAGTCCTTCTGGGAGTATATCAAGAATTTTTGCAATAATTCCAGTATCGATCGCATTTCCGATGGGAACTTCTGCGAGTCAGCCCACTACTATCTGCGATTGCCATATCTCTGGAACAACGTAGGTGTAAGGGTGGCGGGAGAGGGAATATTTGAGAGGAATAACTTCGATATACATAGCATCACTATATGAAAAAGTGATGATTAGGCAAAATGAAGAAAAAATCCCCGAACCTAGAGTCCAAGGGATTTTTTGAGTTGTTCTGCCTTATCGGCATCAGCATCTGCCACAAGTTGTGCTTTTTCTTCTTCGATATAGATATCCTTGAGTTGTTCCCATTCATTCTGTGCTTTTACAACGAGACCCTTAATAATTTCCCCTTCCGTTGGCATGAGCTTTCGGAACTCGACTCGCTCATCTTCGAATACCTTTACAAGCTCATCCACCTGAAACTGAGAAAGCGTCGGAATCGCATCGATCACACGTTTTTTTTCGAACGTCGAAAGCGAGAGGGAATGTTCGAGAAGTTCCATAAACGTCGCTTCATCGAATGTGGTAAGC
>CAZDFE010000186.1:0-1884 GCA_964504755.1 uncultured Candidatus Peribacteria bacterium | reverse complement strand
GTAGTAGCTTTTGGTGCTTCTTTAGGAGTATTTTTTGAATCATCTCCATCACACTGGGCCAGAAGGAGGAGTGCAGCAAGTATTGCAGGAATAGCGAGCCATCTTTTATCAAATCCTTTCATAAATGCTTCTCTATTTCCAGTTCTTGCCGCATCGAGTAACGCTTCAGATTGCTCTGGAGAAACCCCATGTTGTTCGGATAGTATACTTTTGAGTCGTCCTCGAAGAGCGGCATTCTCAGCAATTGTACGAGCCTTTTCA
The DNA here is from genome assembly GCA_964504755.1 of uncultured Candidatus Peribacteria bacterium. GTDB lineage: Bacteria > Patescibacteriota > Gracilibacteria > BD1-5 > UBA2023 > CAZDFE01. The sequence goes on along the minus strand of CAZDFE010000186.1, from coordinate 1,623 downwards.
GATGAAGAAATACCTTTTTTCCCCATACCTACTCGATTCTCCGTTGAATGCCCCGCACCGTTTATAATCTGAGCATCAGATAGGCGTCGTATTCGAGCAGCCGCTTCATACATTTCTTTCTCATAGGGTCGAATTTGCCCTCGTTCCTGTAATTGCGTGTATTTTTGCTGGAAGGTGGCATCATCGAGCGTCATCAGATGCTCTATTTCTTTTCGAAATGACAGTGAAGCAAATATATCTGCTGATTCTTGGCGTTTACTTCCCTTATCTTCGAGCTTCAGAGGAGTATTTTCTGCTCATCCGATGGTTCAGTTTTGCCTAGCAGATGGTTCAGTTCCACTGGTGGGCCGAATAATCTGGAAGGTTCCATCTCCATTTCCACGTACCCATCCACCTTGTTTCTCTGAGTACCGAAATTCCTTGCCATCAATTATCATTCTATCATTATGGTTTCCTGTTGGGATAACTCCGTTTCATACTTCATTTGATGGATTTGCCGGAATAAGACTACTAGGCGTACTTTCAGCTGTCGCTCAATTTTGTGTCGCTGTTCTCGGAGCTCTCAATCGCGCGAGTTCAGTTTCTACCCGTGCCTGAAAATGAGAAGGGTGCATATCGATATCGGTTGACCTAAATGGCCGAAAATCAGAATCTCCAATAGTTTTTACCTCAATGATCCCCTTTCAGGTTGCCGGATCAAGAGTAATGCGATACGTGTACCGTTGCGTTGCGAATTCGTGCGAAGGGAGTTGCGTTTCAGGCGCTCAATTTTGTGTCGCTGTTCTCGGAGCTCTCAATCGCGCGAGTTCAGTTTCTACCCGTGCCTGAAAATGAGAAGGGTGCATATCGATATCCGTGGCTTTAAATGCACGAAAATCAGAATCTCCAATTGGCTTCACTTCAATAATTCCCTTACCACTTTGTGGATCAAGTGATAATCGGTAGGTATATCGCTGTGTTGAGAATTCATGAGAGAGTATCGGTGATTCCACGATAGTTCATCGTTCTGAATATGCTATCACTGGCCCATCTGCAGGATTTTCCGACTTCATTCCTTTATTCTTCATTGGAGCATATGTGGCATCTGATATATCTGTAGGATGGGTAAAGGGACTTCTCATACTTCCGTCAGGCATGGCATCTGCTGGGGTAATTCTTTTGTCTGTGCGACCTGTTGTATGGTTCACATTTTCTTGATGTCCGAGCAATCATTTGGCAGGAGTACTCTCATTACCCCTTTCTGGTGCCACATGAGATGGTGTTGGTGGAAGAGTGGTTTCAGGGGAAATTCAGAACTCAGTAATTTTGAATTTTCGTGTAGCATCGATTTGATACGCACTCGAACCATGAGGCTTCTGGAGGTATATAATTCCATGATTAGTATCAACCGAGATTCCAGTAGTTCCACTGAGGCTCACTCGTTCTCCACCAGGTCATTGAATAAAATCCCCTTCTTTATTCTTTCCAATTTTGATTCCAGTTATTTTTCCGAGTTCATTTTTTATAGCATCATTTAGAAATATTTGACCCCTATCATTTGGACTCAATGTCGTATATGTTTGTGTACTTGTATTTGGAGTTTCAAATTTTGGAACTTCTTTTTAAATAGTTCATGATGGCTCC
>CAZDFE010000185.1:409-1909 GCA_964504755.1 uncultured Candidatus Peribacteria bacterium | reverse complement strand
GTATACATATGCGGCTATGATCGCACTCGAAAGAGCCAGTGAAAGTCCATAAAATGTCGCGGTCATCATCTCGATGATGAGAAAAATAATAGCTGATGCGATCCAGAAGTAGAGAATAGACATAGATAAGTAGTTAATTACACTGAAAGGAATTCTCTTTATTGTGCCTCAAAAATTGAAGCTAATTTTCTTTTTACTCAATTTCAGATATACTTCACAACATTATCCAAAAGAACAAGAGGTGCATCTCGATAATCAAGTAATACTGATTTCCACAATGGCTCAATTTTTGGGGTTACTGTTGGAATAGAAGTTTCAGGATCATAGTACGCATGTTCCATCCGAAAAGAGCTTAATGAAGACTGATTAAGATAGCTAGTAATTGTATTAAACATATGTAGATAAATTATTTCGTTCCTCCAAAAATCTTGGAAACACCCGCGAGAATATCACTATCGAGAATGTATTTTGTATTTTGTCCGAGAGCTCCTTCGATGACCTTGAGTTGTTCTTTCGTTACGGCCGCTCCTTTGAAGTATTCGACGGCCGCATTGGACTCGAGCTCCATACGTTTTGCTTCAGCTTCTGCAATCGCGATTTTCGCATTTGCCTCTCCCTGAGCACGCAGAATCTGAGATTCACGCTCCCCTTCTGCCTGGAGGATTTTCGACTGTTTGTCTCCTTCTGACTTGGTAATGAGTGATTGTTTGTATCCTTCGGCCTCGAGAATCTGAGCTCGTTTTTCGCGTTCTGCCTTCATCTGCTTACTCATGGCATTCTGGATATCATCGGGTGGATCGAGACGCTTGATTTCGACACGAAGTACCTTGATTCCCCATTTTCCCGTCTCACGATCGAGTGATTCGAGGAGTCGGACGTTGATAGCCTCACGATTCGAGAGAGTCTCATCGAGTGACATCGTTCCGAGCACACTACGTAGATTCGTCTGTGCGAGATTCACGACCGCCATGAAGACATTGTTGATATCGTAGGTTGCCTGATATGGATCAATAATCTGCACATAGATCACTCCATCCACCGCCATTCCCACGTTATCTTTCGTGATAATCTGCTGTTCTGGAACGGTTACCACTTGCTCGCGAATATCGATGCGTTTCACCGCCTGAATCCCTGGAATGAGGAAGAAAATCCCTGGCCCGACCGTATCGGTGTACTTTCCGAGAAATTCACGAAGTCCCACTTCTCCCTGATTTATCTTTCGGATAAACATCGGAATAATAATCGCCAGAACCACGAGCAAAAACACAACAGAGGTAGGTGACATAGAATGGGTTGATAAAAAAATAAAAACACTATAATCCTATCCTATTCATGCGAAAAAGCAAAAATATTTAAATTGCCTGTATTATGACTAATATCGTCGCCATTGGCTGAGGTGCTGGAACCTTCAATGTTCTCTATGGAATCAAGCGAAATGCGGATTATAATATTTCTGCGATCATCTCCGTCGCGGATAATGGAGGAACCACTGGGGCGATC
>CAZDFE010000185.1:0-399 GCA_964504755.1 uncultured Candidatus Peribacteria bacterium | reverse complement strand
GACCTCCGTCGAGCGATCGCCGCTCTCGCAAAAAATACCGAAATGGTTCGTCGACTCTTCGAATATAGTTTCAAGGACGAAGAAGGAGTGATCGGAAGTAATAAAATCGGAAATATCCTCCTGACAGCACTCGTCGATATCGCGGGTGATTATGAAAAAGCGATCAAAATCATGTGTGAAATGTTCGATATACGTGGTCGTGTCATCCCCGTGACGCTCGAAAATGTGCATCTCGGGGTGCGATTCGAGGATGGAACTGAGGTAATCGGTGAGAAAAATATCGATATTTCTGATAAAAATCCTGGGGTACGCTCCCTTAATTTCGACCAGTATTTCGTCGTTGCTTGGCTCGAAGGATATGAATGTAATCTTTTTCGTCAGGGTGGTGAACCCATCCTC
>CAZDFE010000184.1:0-1937 GCA_964504755.1 uncultured Candidatus Peribacteria bacterium | reverse complement strand
AAATAACACCGTATTTTTTCGTGATTTGTTCTCAGATCGAGATAGTCGTGAACGATCGAAACGTGTATTCATACAAAAAAGATTATTGACCCACTCCAGAACCTACTTTCGCACTTCCTGTTTGAAAAACAGAAACTTTTTGGATATCATTTTTTGCCTTCTCGACCGCTTGATATGCATTTTGGACCGAATCAGCTGCCTGCTTCACTTCTTGAGTTTTTGTTTCGAGAGTACTTTTTATCTGGGTTGCAGTCGAACGCACTTCATTCGTAATCTGAGTGGTATTATCCGAAAAATTCTCCATGAGTGACATTGGATTCGATGATCCAGAAAGGACGCCGATATTCTCAGTTTGATGTTTTAGTTTTCGAATAGAAGTATTCAGGGTAGAACTTCCAACTCGATCAGCAAAATCAGGAAAGAGAAAAATAGTTCCAACTCCGAGTACCAGAAGTATAAGAATGAGAGCGAAAAGTCGTACGATCATAGAAAAAATTAACGAGCAGCAATCATATTTTTGACACGTTTGAGTGTTTTTTCTTTTCCGAGAATAGAGGCAAGCTCAAATGCTCCTGGCGAGAATTCTTCTCCAGAAAGTGCTACACGAAGAGGCCAAAGGACTTGTCCATTCTTTTTGCCAGCATTCGCAATAGCAGCAAGAAGGGCTGTTTTCAGCGCTTCGAGACTACTATAGTCAGCTTGTTCGAGGTGAGGGAGGATCATTTCGAGTGCATCGATCGCTTCGGATTCAGATTCGATTTTCATTTTAGGATTTACGAGCAAATCTTTTCGCACTCCCGCCTCACCATACATACAAGCAGAAAGCGATACAAATTCATCGAATTTCCGCATTCGAGTTTTGAGTTCCGCGATAATAAGAGCATTTTGAGTATACTCTTGCTGAGAAAAAATGTGTGTATAAAAATCAGGTTCATATCGTTCCAGATAAACCGAAAGTCGAGTATGCAATTCTCCGAGTTCCATACGCTTGATATATTCTCCATTCATCCAATCCAGCTTTATAGGATCGAGGACGGCTCCCGATTTATGAATATCCGTAATTTCGAACTTCTCGATCATTTCATCCATCGTCATGATTTCTTCATTTTGCTTCGGATGCCATCCGAGAAGCGAGAGGAAATTCAGAAGTGCTTCAGGGAGATATCCCTTTTTCATATATTCTGAAACCGCCACATCACCCGTACGTTTCGAGAGTTTTTTCCCATCCGCTCCGAGAACATTCGGAAGATGAGCATATTCTGGCAAGGTAATACCGAGGGCTCGAGCTGTGAGCACCTGGATCGGAATCGAGCTAATCCACTCTTCTCCACGCATGACATGCGTGATTCCCATAAGATAGTCATCGATTACGACGGCACCATGATAGGTTGGAAAAATACCATCTGACTTCAGGAGTACGGCATCATCGATCTGCTTCGACTGAAACTCGATCCGACCACGAATTAGATCATTGAAAACGATCGTTTCAGCCTTGGGAACCTTGAGGCGAATCGTGTATTTTTCTCAATTCGCGATGCGTTCTTTTGCCTCTTCGAGGGGAATATGACGACAGTGTCCATCATATCCTGGTGGAAGTTTAAGCTCCATCTGTTCAGCACGCAAAGCATCAAGTCGCTCACTCGTACAAAAACAATAGTAGGCACTTCCCTCTTCGCACATCGCATGGAGGCGTGGAGCATATTCTGAGAGTCGCTCACTCTGAGTATATGGCCCAAATCCCCCATCATGGTGTGGCCCCTCATCGGGCATAAGTCCAAGTTCTCGATGCGTTTCAAGAATAGATTCGACTGCCCCCTCTACTAAACGAGTACGATCCGTATCCTCGATGCGAATGATATATTGCCCTTTATTTTTTTGAGCCCAAAGGTACGAATATAGTGCGGTTCGTAGTGAACCAATATGGAGATACCCTGTAG
>CAZDFE010000183.1:0-1950 GCA_964504755.1 uncultured Candidatus Peribacteria bacterium | reverse complement strand
CACTGATGAAACGCTTATACATAGGATAATGAGAGTGAGTAATGATAAAAATTATATGTTACATTCAGCCTTAAGAAGATTAATGAATTCCTCCATGTCTTCAGCTTTTATAAACCCGACAAACTTTCCATACTTGGTCATAGTCATGAGAATATCGCCTTCCTTGATATCGAGCATATCACGAACATCTTTCGGGATGACAATCTGCCCCTTGGTTCCGACCGTCACAGATCCATGCATCTTTACCCCACAGTCGATCGGGCGTATTGTTTTTTGGCTTTCTGCCTTCTTTTTTCCGAACATAGTATGATAAGTAAGAAAAGTAAAACATTTCAGATTGTAAGAAGGATTCTCATAAAATCAAGTTGATTTCTCAGTAAAATCCATAAAATGAGAAATGTTCTCAAAAAATGAGAACTCTATTTCCAAAATATCATACTATGTTTGCTCTCATAAAACGAGTTTCTCTGTTCCTTCTGACAAATCTCGCCGTCATGGTGCTTCTCGGTTTTGTTGCCTTTGCGGTAAACTATTTTTTTCCTGGGCTCCTTACGGCCTATGGGGATATGACGAGTTTGCTCGTGCTGGCGTTTGTCTTTGGGTTTGGCGGAGCGATTATTTCCCTTTTTATATCCCGGTGGCAGGCAAAAAAAGCATATAGTATTCAGCTCATTACGGCGAATGAACTCGCTTCTCTGGATGCACGCTTACAGCTCGTATATCGTACGGTAGAACGTATTTCTCAGTCTGCGCACATCGATATGCCAGAAGTAGGATACTATGAATCTGCCGAGCCCAATGCATTCGCGACGGGTGCTACGAAAAATAGTGCACTGGTCGCGGTATCGACGGGACTACTCAATACTATGGAAGATCGTGAAATCGAATGAGTGGTAGGCCATGAAATGGCTCATATCCTGAATGGAGATATGGTAACACTTACACTCATTACGGGTGTTATGAATACTTTTGTTATCTTCTTTGCTCATATTGTATCTCGCATCGTCGCGTCGTTTCTTTCTCGTGGAGAGGATGAGGGCGATGGTGGTATATCGCAACTCTCTTACTTCCTGATCTATAACCTCTTACAGGTGGTATTCGGATTTCTTGCTTCATTGGTTATTATGTATTTCTCACGCATTCGAGAATATCGTGCCGATGAAGGTGGGGCGCGATATACTTCGAAGGCAAATATGATCGCAGGACTTCGGCGTCTTCAGAAACTGACGAAGCTCCAGGATCGTCATGGAGAGGATGGAAAAATGACGGCATTTATGATCAATGAGCCAGATTCGTTCTTCTCGACACATCCTTCCCTCGATAATCGTATCCAGGCTCTCGAGGCAAATTATCAGCTCCCATAACCTAAAATCCCTCTTTCTCGAGGGATTTTTTATGTTCCATCATAGTTCATCAATAGCCTCACAGATACCCATAGTTTCTATCTTATTACCCTTTTGGAACTATGACTTCTCGTGATACGATGTGTGAGCGCTGTGATGGGCTCTGTTGTCGAGTGTATGATATTTTCGATCATGAGACAGGAAAACATGTGAAGCGTGCAGGAGATAAGTGTGGCTATCTCGATATTCACAACCGTTGTCGAATCCATGCAACGCGAAATCAACATCTCGGATACCGTGATTCCTGTGAAATCTATGACTGTATGGAAGGTGGTCCGATTGTCACAGTATTCTCTCGTCGACTCGGCGATCATGAACATCGTTCGAGTATCCTCTCTTCTCTCTTGGAAGTTATTCGGCTCAAAGTTATCGAGCTTCCCAATGATCGTGATGCCATCCTCCAACTGAGTGCTAATCTCCTGAATGAGGTTCGTATCGATGATTCCCTGCTCTTATCTATCAAGATTGTTCGAATAAAAATCGAAAGATATTCCCGAGATAATCCCATTTCGTAGTGGTGTGGTGCGAATATCATAATCTGGCAGAT
>CAZDFE010000182.1:0-1956 GCA_964504755.1 uncultured Candidatus Peribacteria bacterium | reverse complement strand
ACAATTTCGACACCGATCAACATGTCTGACATATTGATCGACAACCATACCATCGACTTTAGTAGCATTCATGGTCAGGAACAAGCGAAACGAGCCCTCATAATCGCCGCAGCTGGTGGTCATAATATCCTCATGCAATGACCTCCTGGTTCGGGGAAAAGCATGCTCGGAAAGGCACTTGCTGGCATACTTCCCTCTATGGAACTCGAAGAGCAGATCGAACTTTCGAAAATATATTCCGTCGCTGGACTCCTTTCGAAAGATATGCCCATCGTTCGAAATCGCCCCTTTCGGGTTATCCATCATACCGCAAGCGAAGCCTCCATTATCGGTGGGGGGCGAGATTCTCGACCTGGCGAGATATCACTCGCCCATAAGTGAATTCTCTTTCTCGATGAATTTCTCGAATTTGATAAACATATTCTCGAAACCCTTCGACAGCCACTCGAAGATGGCGAAATTACCATCAATCGTGTCAATCTCAGTTGTCGATATCCAGCACGATTCTCGCTCGTTGGTGCCATGAATCCATGCCCATGTGGCTACATGGGCGACCCCGAGAAAGAATGTATATGCAGTCCTCATAGTATAGAACGCTACCGTTCACGTCTTTCTGGACCTATTCTTGACCGTATCGATATATTTATCCAAGTGCCACGAATAAAGATTGGCGAATTCGAAAAGAAAATAGGAACACAAACAACACATGATATACGTTCTATCGTAGAGGAAGTTCGACTGATTCAGAAACAGAGATTCGAAGGAACTCATATTCATAGGAATGCAGAAATGTCGAATGTCGACATAGAAAAATACGCATCCATCAGTGAACCTGCTCGAAATATCGCCATAACTTCGACAGAAAAGATGCACCTCTCGACACGAGTATACTATCGGATTCTTCGAGTAGCCAGAACCATTGCAGATCTCTGAGGATCAGAAACCGTGGAAATTCCACATATCCTGGAAGCATTTTCGTATCGCGGAACATAACTCTATGTATTCTCTTTTTATCAATCCTATTACATCCACGATATGACTTCATGTTATTGATATGGACCATAGTGAAGTCATTCTGAAGAAAAATATTCCAATCGGGAATGATTTTAATACCTTTCCAGAAACAATTGACGATCTCCAAAGACAGTATTCTATTCGGGAAATATGGTGTATCGTAGGCCCTGGAATGTTTACGAGAATGCGCATTATTACCCTCACGCTCAATACCATTCATCGAACTACCTCGACTATTCTAAAAGGAATTCATTTTTTTGACCTACTTCCTTGAGATGCAGAAAGCATTTTACAGGCGAATAATGGCGAATACCTCATACAAAAAACGGATGGAACTACCGAATTGATTCCAACTGGGAATATACCGCCTGGGAAATATATCGGATATGGAACAAAAAATGATTTTACAGACGATAAAGTTTTTATAGAATATATCGAGAATTACTCTCATATTTGCCAATGCTTCTGAAGTATTCCATCCTGAGAATTCTTAGCTCCTGTATATATAAAATCCCCTAACATAACGACATGATCAAAAAAGAAAGCATAAATCTCCTCAAAGAAAATGAGCAAATCATACTCACGCTGCATCGACACTGGATTATACTCGTGTTCCATTTTTTATATTTCGTCGTACTCTTCGCAACAACCACAATCCTACTCACATACCAAGATGCTCTTATTTCGATTGTAGGATGAGCCCTCTATTGGGGTGGAATCTGTCTGTATTGGATCAGCTTTCTTACATTCATACTCCTAGATTGGATCAATGATGAACTCGATCTCATTATCATAACAAATTCTCGAGTAATCGGAATCGAACAACTTGGAGCCCTCTCTCGAACGGTTACTGAATGTTCGCTCGACCGAGTCCAAGAAGTAAATGCACATACTTCTGGAATATTGCAGACTATTTTTGGATTCTGAGACGTACATATTCAC
>CAZDFE010000181.1:0-1968 GCA_964504755.1 uncultured Candidatus Peribacteria bacterium | reverse complement strand
GGATTAGAGCGCCTCCCTGCGAAGGAGGAGGTCGCAGGTTCGAGCCCTGCTGGTTGCACCATATCAACACGAATCAAGCTCTTTACCCTCAGTAACACTGTCTGTAGAGAGCTTTTTTGGTTCGTCCAATTTATCATCTCATAATGCTTTCGAAAGTTCGAACCGAAGCCTGACTTCCGCATTGATTTGCTTCGCAGTGCGTGTAACCCGAATATCTTGTACGAGTCATTTTACAAGATATTGTTTCTGTTTTATTGAAAGATTCTCAAGATTGGTAGTATATCATTCTTTGAACACCTCTAAGCTTGTCTTTATTTCTTGAGCTTGAACAATTGCATCGAGCTTCTGATCGAGTTCCTTGATTCTTATAAGCATAGCATTTCTCTCTTGTATAATCTGTTCTATAATTCTATCTTTTTTTACATCATCTATTTCTCCTTTTTGATACCGAAGCTCTACATCGATCTCCATATCTTCTGACTTATCGCAGTCTCTCTGTAACTTATCACGCTCTCTGATACAATCATCATAATCTCTACTATCAATCGATTGCTTTTTGAATGTTTCATAAAGTTTCTCTGGGCAATTTATTCTGTCATAGATTTTTTGCCAAACCAGAGATTCAAGTGCATCGCCTGGGATCTCATAATTCTCGTAAGTTTTCCTTTCATAAGTAAATCATTTCCTCCGATAATTCGGACGACCATCTTTCGTGCGAGTATATGCCACAAGAGTTCTGCCAGTTTCTACATCTACTACTTTACGAGATAACAGGTACTCTGTTTCCCCTCATTGGGATTTATTTCCATCGTCAATCTCCTGAATATGATTCTGGGCAAGTTCAAAGGTCAATGGTGATACTATTGGAATAACTGGAATATCTACACTCTCGGTTACGCCAGACTCATTCTTCACATTATATACAGCCCTACCACTATATGCAGGATTGGAAACTATATTTTTTATATCACTGGCATACCATTTTGTAGTTTTGTTCTTTTGCCCATTTCCCTCGCCTTTTCGGATATTATTCTCATTGAGAATTTTCGCAATAGAGCTATAAGATTTTCCTCATATAAACTCCTCAAATATTCTTTTTACCCATGCTACTTCTTTTTCTACAAGGATAAGTCATCGATTCTCTTTCTTCGATTTATCATCTTTTACATATCCATATGGAGCAGTATTGATTACAAAGTTTCCTTGTCTGGCGGATTGTAATTTACCTTCTCGTGTACGCATCGCGATAGTTTCTCTTTCAAATTCTGCCAATGCACCAAATATCTGAAAGGTAAGTTTTCAGATTGGACCAGAAAAATCAATGTTTTCCTTCAATGAAAAGAAGCTGACTTTGTGAGACTGGAGCTTTTCGAATACTCACAAGAGGTGCGTAAGGTTGCGGGACATGCGATCTATCTTCCAGACCGCCACAACATCATATTTTCCAGCTTCTACATCCTTTATCAGCGCCTTATAACCAGGTCGATTCAGATCTTTACCGCTACAACCAAGATCTTTATAAACCCAATTCGGATTACTAACCCATTTGCTATACTTATTTTTATAGGTTATCATCTCATTGAGTCCTGATAATTGCATCTCTATACCAAATCAATCCTTCGCTTGTTCTTCAGTAGAAACTCTTACATAGAAAGCAACTCTTAATGGCTTTTCCTGATCGTTTGTAAACATAGAATAAAATTATGAATATAAAAAGTATATATAATTTATATTTTTTGAAAAGTTAAAAAAATCCCCGAAGGGATTTTCACTATAGACCCATTACGGTCTTAAGAATGAACTCGTCCAATACAGAATCAGAGATTTCATCTCAACTTAAAGAAGAGACTGTGATCACTATTTCCTGTTTTCGTCTGCCCTGAGGAGGGATACGAGTGAGGACGATATTATTATTCTGCTTTCCAGACATATAGATTATATGTTGGCTCCAGTGCTTAGGCAGTGGAA
>CAZDFE010000180.1:0-1988 GCA_964504755.1 uncultured Candidatus Peribacteria bacterium | reverse complement strand
CTACACGAGCATACGATGCAAAGTGAAGCACGAGACCGATATTTGGTCCTTCTGGAGTCGCGATCGGGCATATTCGACCGTATTGTGTCGGGTGTACGTCACGAACTTCGAACGAAGCACGTTCACGAGTGAGACCTCCGACACCGAGTGCGGTAACACGTCGCTTATGAGCCAATTCTGAGAGTGGGTTCGATTGATCCATGAATTGTGAGAGCTGGTTGGTACCGAAGAATTCTCGCATCACCGCCACCATCGGACGAGAGTTGATGAAGGTTCCAGGAACCGCTTCTTCGAGATCCGCGATGATCGTCATACGATCTTTCGCAATCTTTTCCATACGAGCAAGCCCTACTTTTACCTTATCATAGACGAGTTCTCCCACCGATCGAACGCGACGATTTTCGAGGTGATCGATATCATCGATACTGAATCCAGGACGTCCTTCACAGAGCGAAAGGAGGTAGCGAATTCCTGCGAGAAAATCGATTCCCATGAGTACCTGCTCTGCTTCGGGAGCGGATGTTAGAGCCGCATGATCACTAAAGTGCTTTGCGAACTTACGATTGATCTTAATACGAGCCACATCACCGAGTTCGAATTTTTTCGCATCGTAGAATGTCGACTGGAAGAGTTGTTCTACTCGTTCATCGGTTCCAAGATCGCCTGGACGAAGGAGCTTATAGATCGCATAGAGCGCTTCCATACGATTTTTTGTTTTGTCCTTTTCGATCGTTGGAGCAATGTACTTCGAAATCCACTCATCTTCACCCTTAAATGCATTGATAATATCCGCGTCCGATTCGTATCCGAAGGCACGAAGAATCACGGTCATTGGGATTTTTCGTTTTTTATCGATTTTTACATTCACGACTCCTTTCTTTTCGATTTCTACTTCGAACCAACTTCCACGGTGTGGAATAATTTTCATACCAAAAAGTGTCGTCGAACGAACATCTGGCGTGAAGAACATTCCCGTAGAACGGATAATCTGGTTCACGATCACACGTTCGATACCATTTACGATAAATGTTCCCATCTCCGTCATGAGGGGAATACCACCGAGGTAGACATCCTGTTCCTTGATTTCTCCTGATTGCTTATTGAGCATTTCGAAGCGAACCTTGAGTGGTGCTTCGTAATTGAGGTTTTTTCGTTTACAGTCGAATACTGAGTATTTCGGTTCTTCGAGAGCGTAACTCTTGTAGTAGATCGAAATTTTTTCTCCTGAAAAGTCATCGATCGGAAATGCTTCGTTAAATGCCTGTCCGATGCGACGTTCGAGAAAATCTCGATAACTATCAAGCTGAACTTCGATAAGTCCAGGAAGCTCGAGAATCGTACGATCATCGGTAAAAAAGTATCTTCCCTGATCATGATAAATAGCCCCAAGACCCGATGGTTCTGGAGTATTTCATGCAAGAGAAGAAACTGAAGTTTCTTTTTTCGCCATGGAAAAATAAATAGTTAAAAGTAATGGGACGTGCGGACACGACTTTCGACTATTTTATGTAATATCAGACCTCCAAACTCCCATGACAAGAAAGATTTGCTATTCGAGGAAAGATTGACACAAAATGTGGATGATTTTTCTCTGATAGTTCCTATCACAAAAAAATCGCCCTCACAATGGTATAACTCAATCGTATGTGTGAGTGCTCGCGCGGGATTATAGGAAAAATAAGGAAAAAAGCAAAAGAATTTTTGCTATCCATACAATTGACTATGTGTTCCGACATCGACGAGTTCAATCAATTCATATACTCCATTCGAAAGCTCACGAAATACGATTCGATAATCTCCTGTAACATCGAGGCTTCGATATACGAGAAATACTCCAGAGAGGGCATGATTGCGAAGTTGAGGATCGAATGGGTCTTTCTGGAAACAGGCAATCGTTCTCTTTACTTTTTCACGAAGTGGCAGTGAGAGTTTTTGATAGTGTTTCTGAAATCGTTTTTTATAGAGAATTTGCATGAGAACTATCGAGG
>CAZDFE010000179.1:0-2012 GCA_964504755.1 uncultured Candidatus Peribacteria bacterium | reverse complement strand
ACTTTTGGGAGTGAGAATCTTATTTCTATACTACGAACCTATCTCATGGCATAAACACCTTCTCCTCGTACCATTCCTGATGCTCGCATTTCACCCGTCCAAAACTGACCTATCGAGAAAAAGCCTCTCGATTTTTCGCAGTTGGTCGCTGATGGAACACTTACTGGAAATGAGGGAGAAATAGTACGACGAGCCTACCGAGAGGATAGAGAACAGTTGCTCTGACATACAAAAACGATTTTACGAAATTTTATCACATCCGATTTCTGATCTCAGAATATGATGATGTTGGGTGGTCCTGAGTGACTTCGTCAACTCCAGAAAGTACTCAAACTCAATCAAACTGGATTATTTGATCCAGAAACATTTCGAGCGATTATCGACTATCAGAAGCAGAATAACCTCCCTCCTACGGGCATCGTCGATCCGACCATGATGCGACAACTGGCTCTCGAGAAATATAAGTCTCCTTTTCTTGTGCGTATCCATGATACCGTGAGACAGGCTCTCGAGATTTCGGCACCAAAATATCGCGATCCTGAAATAGGAATGACGTGGGATATGATCCGATCCCAGATATCAATGAGCGCTGGAGCTGATCCAGAATCCCTCTATAATGCCGAACGATTCCAACGAAACCGTTCGAAGCAACTCGCGAAAATGATCGTCGATCTCGATGCAGCCATGAATGGAAAACTCGCAGAAGGATCATCTGATCGTACGGAGTATCTGAAGGCTCGAGAATGACTCATGACGATGTATCAGGAATATCGAGTTGGCGGACTTACGGGTGCAGAAAAAGGAACCGCATTTCTCCGTGGATTGGGAAAAGGCGTATATGAAACTGGAAAATGAGTCGTGAGTGGTGTCGTGTCACTCGGAAAATGAATCGTTACTATCCCTGAGCTGGCTCGATTTCTCTTTTCTGGGAAAGTGACATCAATGCTTCAGAAGAGCTGGAATGCCCTGAGTCATGTAGATATTCTTCGGAGTGGGGAAAAACTTTCTACTCAATCAAAAGAACTCTTTCTGAAGGAATGTCAGCGCATATCAGAGCTTCCTGAAGACCAACAGATCGAAGCAGCTGGTGCTATATATGCAAAAGTACTCGCAGGAATGGGACTCGCGAAAGTGGCATCAAGCCTTGCCTGAGCGAGTAGTCGGGCACAGGCTATGAAGGAAGCGAGCGAAGTTCTGGCTCGAATATGAAATGCAGAATCTGTAGTTATTTCCGGTGCTCGAGAAGGAATTAAGACTGTGATATATAAAATCGGAGAATTCACTCTGAATGGACCTACAGAGAGTATTCTCGGAGCATGATTTTCTCGACTCTTTCGGAAAATATCGTGAGTGATTCGTGGAAACGATGCCATGAGTCTCAAGCGAACCGTGCTCCATGATGGTATCGACCGTTTCGAGAATGTTATCCAGACAGAAAAAAATCCTGAGAGAAAAAGAGTCCTCACTGAAGCAAAAAAAGCACTTCAGCAAGAGCTCGAGAAAATCGAGCCACCACCCATCCAGACGGTCGTTTCCTGAACGGTAGGTCGTGTACAGCATACTCTCTCATCTGCGGCGAATGATGAATCCCCTACGAATGTAATACCAATGCATAGAAGAACGAATGCTCAAATGGTAGATGAGGGATATCAAGCTACAGAAGTGCGACGGGTGGGGAATGGTGCTCCGATATCTGTCAATACTCCTCAGGCTCGATATGGAAATACTGAACTAAGTACTCCTGCATGAGTGGGGTATGCATCATCAGATGTTTCACCTTCAGTCCCGGTCTCACGATGACCACACGCTCCGAGAGAGTGATCGATGAAACTAGATATTCCATATGATATTCAAATCGGTATGGAACTTGATTATCCAGGAGGTTGACATATTCAAGTGACATGATTTTCCCAGAATGGAGATGTTATAGTGATGGCTACTGATCCTAAAAGATGAATGGTTGAAAATACTATTTCACAACAAAGATTTCTTGAATTTATGGAGCATAATCC
>CAZDFE010000178.1:0-2022 GCA_964504755.1 uncultured Candidatus Peribacteria bacterium | reverse complement strand
GGTGGATTTTTGCCTTTCGATACCAGTGAGAATGGGATCAAACTTCCTGACTGGATAAAAAAAACATCTTCATCGAACGAGGGAAATCGGACGAAAAAAGATGATGATCCAGAAGGAGGAGAAAACGAAGCTGACTCTCGAAAACAAGCAGGATCAAGAGCAAAAGCCGATGAGAAACTAATAAGAAAAAAACTGATTGCCCAGAAAAAATGCTTCATACTTTCGAAAGAAGGGTTATTCCCTTCACAGTAGCGGATTTCGCAGGAAAATCAAATCCTTCCTCATTGACATTAGTATGACTCGTGTTATTTCTTTCCGATACACACAAAGTACTCTTCGAAACTTCGATCGCGACAGGCTTTTGGCTTGAATCGAGAAAGTTTTTTATACTGTTCTTTTATAGGGGTAATTAGGTCTTCTACATCCTCTCAGACGAATACCTTCAGAACAAGGGCTCCTCCTGGTTTCAGAAATACTCGGGCTACATCGAGGATCGCGAGATTCAGCTCAACGGAACGATACTGATCGATGCCCGTCATCCCCGTCGTGGCAGGAGCAATATCAGACGTAATAAGATCGAACTGACCAATTTCGAGTGATTCGAGAAACACTCGGATTTTCTCATATTCGAAAATACTTTCCTGAAGGAGATGAATATTTGGAAATCCGAAATTAGGATCAATTTTCTGGATATCAATTCCTACTACTTTCCCCTGTTGTCCCACTATTTTTGCTATAACCTGGAGAAAACTCCCTGGTGCCGAGGCGACATCGAGCACATTCATCTTCGGCTGGATGAGATGGAACTTATCCTGAATTTCCAGAAGCTTAAACGCACTTCGAGCTCGATAACCGAGACGTTTTGCTTTCTCGAAATAGGAGTCATGGATCATGAATGGTTTTGGCATGATTGTAAAGAAAAAATTTTTGACTTCCGAAAATAATATGATACTATATCTCATCAAATTACGCACTGTAAAAGATATTGACAGAAATTAAAAAAGCAAATTTTTCACCCAAACGCCCTTTTTCTCATGCCAGAAAATAAAATAGGAACATATCTCGTAATGGACCTCGAAATGACGGGACTCAACCCCTTCCAACATGGAGTCATCGAAGTTGGGGCTATTGTATTAGATGATCTTTTTGAGATTGTTGGGGAGTTTTTTATGGATCTCTGTCCCCCTGATAACGTGATCATCGACCCAAAGTCCCTCGAATACAATGGTTTTACGCTCGATCGTATTGCCGCAGGGAAATCATATGAGGAATTCTGCGATTATTTTGATGCTTTTTTCGAAACACACTTCCCAGAAGGAAGAAAACCGATCATCATCGGACAATATATCACAGCAGATATTGCCTTCCTCGGAAGTATATTCTATCATGCTCGCAGAAATAGTCTGTATAATAAACTCGGGAATGATATTATCGATACGAAATCAATAGCCAATCAGGCAAATGCAATCGCGCGTTATAATAAAATCCCCCTTCCCTTCGCGAGCACGAGTCTCTCAAAACCAACTGGAATTGCTGACGTTCTTCGTATTACCGATTATAGTGCTCATACTGCAAGGGGTGACATTATGGCAACCCGTGAAGCACTTCTGAAGTTTCTGAAGTTTAAGAGATAAATACAATGGGAAATATAGAACACTGGATAGCGGAATTTTTCTGGAATTGGAAAAATCACAAGAATCAGTGTATCTATTTCTTCCAGTGTGGCGAACCAAAGAACTAAAAAATTCCCCTTTCATTACTGATTGGGGAATTTTTTAGTGTATATCAATTACTTGATTTCGACAGTAGCACCAGCATCAGAAAGCTGAGTCTTGATTTTCTCAGCCTCATCCTTCTTGATACCCTTCTTGATATCACCACCATTGTCAGCGAGAGCCTTTGCTTCAGCAAGACCAAGACCAGTAATTTCACGAATTACCTTAATAACTGCAATCTTCTGACCACCTGCAGAAGTCATAACAACATCGAATGATGTCTTTTCGTCATCACCACCAGCAGCAG
>CAZDFE010000177.1:0-2035 GCA_964504755.1 uncultured Candidatus Peribacteria bacterium | reverse complement strand
GCTGGACACAGAGCTATCAGAAATGAGTCGATATCGATTACTATGACGTGGAACCCTGGCACTGGCGATATGTCGGAATTGATATGGCTACTCGACTCAAGAATCTCGGATGGACCTATACGGAATATATCCGATTTAATGAATCGATCAGCTGGATTCGTTAAAAAATGTACCCATCGGGTACATTTTTATTTATGCATTCAGGTATGGAATGACATCGAGAAAGGTTCCTTCTTTTCCGAGCTTGATATCATACTCATACTCATCCGTGAAGCCAATTGTCTGATCTGCTTCAGGGAAGATATCGAGGTCTTCCTGATTATCACCGAGAAGGAGTACATAGTCCACTTCCGCCTCTGTCTCGAGTTCGAGGTCAATATGTTTATCGAGTGGGGTTATCAACATCTCGTCATCGATGGCAACTGCTGTTCCATAATCCCACTTCAGTCCATTTGAGATAATCTCACTCGGAACGTAATCGAATCGTTTCTTGAACCAGATACGAATAAAATCAGAAATTCCTGAGGAAACAATAATGAGTGGAATATTTTTTTCTGCAATTTGCTGAAGAAACTCCCTCACTCCATCTCGTGGTGCAAAAAAACGATCATCCAGAACAATCTGTTCGATCATCTCATCCGTAAGATGATGCTTTACGAAGAGTTTCAGGTGGTCCCGGAACCATCGCTCGGTCATCTCCACATCACCTGTAAGCTCATAGGAATGATACTTCTCATAGAGTGCATTTCGATCAGCTACATATTTCACAGGCAGTAAATTACTCTGAACGATTGTCGACCATGCGGTCGGCATATCAGAACGTGTAAATGTCTTCGAAAAATCCGAAAGGATAATCATACAAAGAGAGGTTATAGTATAGGCTTTCGTGGAGAGATTTTTTCTCGGAGAGCAGACTCGAGTACGTGGCCGACCATGAGACACTTCTCTTCCCCGAGTACGGGGCCGAGAATCTGCATCCCGACGGGAAGTTCGATCGATGGATCATCTTCTGGACTCGCGAATCCGACTGGAACCGTCAATCATGGAAGTCCTGCGAGTGATGCTGGAACCGTGAATACATCTTCGAGATAGAGCTTCAGTGGGTCGCCATCCTTTTCACCGATTTTCCAGGCGACGGTGGGTGCCGTCGGTGTTACGATAACATCAACCTGCTCGAATGCCTGACGGAAATCATCACGAATGAGCTCACGAACATCGCTCGCTCGCTTATAGTAAGCATCATAGAATCCTGATGAAAGCACAAATGATCCGACCATAGAACGGCGCTGCACCTCTGGACCGAGTCATTCAGCACGATTTTTCGCAATATCAAAACTTCCTTCTGCGACATGACCATATCGAATGCCATCATACCGAGCCATATTCGAAGATACCTCAGCAGGACAAATGATGTAATAGACAGAAATACCATACTCCGTGTGTGGAAGTGAGATATTAATAATCTCAGCCCCGAGTTCACGAAGTTTCGCAATAGCACTTTCGATTTCACGTTTTACTCCTGCATCCGTCCCATCAATAAAGTATTCTTTCGGGATTCCCACACGAACTCCTCTGAGGTCTTGTCGATCCCATATAGTCGGATCAAGGGCTACTGAAGCGTCGAGGGAAGTCGCATCGAGTGGATCATTCCCAGCAGTAATCTCGTAGAGCCATCCAGCATCTCGAACCGTACGAGAAAAATATCCAGGACAATCGAGCGAACTTGCCATTGCAATCACACCCGAACGACTATTTCGTCCGTATCCTGGCTTAAATCCGACCACTCCACACATACTCGCGGGCTGTCGGATTGAGCCCCCCGTATCGGTTCCGAGCGCTGCAGGAACGAGTCCAGCTGCCACAGCTACCGCAGAACCCGATGAAGATCCACCCGCAATACGAGTCTGATCCCATGGATTTTTCGAAGGACCAAATGCGCTGTTTTCCCCACTTCCTCCCATGGCAAACTCATCCATATTCGTTTTCCCGAATCCGACGGCACCAGCCGTTTTCATTCGTGCT
Organism: uncultured Candidatus Peribacteria bacterium; assembly: GCA_964504755.1. GTDB lineage: Bacteria > Patescibacteriota > Gracilibacteria > BD1-5 > UBA2023 > CAZDFE01. Next base: position 13 of record CAZDFE010000177.1, on the reverse strand, counting down.
GTTACTGTAGACT
>CAZDFE010000176.1:0-2089 GCA_964504755.1 uncultured Candidatus Peribacteria bacterium | reverse complement strand
TAGCAAACAGTCGATACGTCTAGTGGCGTTTTTTGCATCGCTTTTTCCTGAGTAAGAATTCCTTCTCGTGCTAGAGCCAGGATCCACTCCTATCGATGAGGATATCCGTCTTCTCGCTCAGAAAAAAGTGTGGGACGATGAGGTGATGCACCCGCTCACGAATGCCTATCTCTATGCGGCCGCTCGTGCACAACTCCTCCATACGATCGTCAAACCCGCTCTCGAATCGGGGAAAATCGTAATTTCTGATCGTTCATTTCTCTCATCGGTGGCCCAACAGGGCTTTGCTCAGTGACTCTGAATCGAGACGGTACTTTCTATCAATGAATCGGCTATCGCGGGAATTCTTCCTGACAGAGTACTCTATCTCGATATTGACTCGAACTTAGCACTAGATCGTTCGTTCGATCATCATGGGGATAAGTGGGAAAAGATGGGAAAGTCTTTTTTCGAACATATTATAGAATGATATGAAAAGTGTGAAAAGTTAGAAATCATGAAAAATCGATATATTCGTATTGATGCTCGTGGTTCTGAAGATGAGGTATTTGCTAGAATCCAGTCGACTATTCATTCAATACTATAAGATACTATGGCACTCGATACACTCGTTCAATCTCTCACTTCCTATGCTCAGGAAAATCCTCATGATGAATTTGTGAGTCAGGAGATTATTTCTTGGATACGAAAACATGGGGAATTCGCTTTTCGACGAGAGAATCCGGAGGGTCATATTACAGGATCACTTTTGGTGATGAATCTTGAGAAGACCAAATTACTGCTTATGAAACATAAAAAACTTGGCTTATGGCTTCAGTTCGGTGGCCATGCAGATGGAGAGTTAGATATTCTCTGAGTTGCTCTTCGAGAATTCCATGAAGAATCAGGAATCACTTCTCATCCAATTGTATTCAGCGGTATTTTCAATGTCCATATTCATGAAATTCCAACTCATAAAAATGTGATTTCCCATAAACATTATGACATTCTCTATCTTGCCACGATTTCTGAAGATATTGCATTTTCTTGTCAAGAAGATGAAGTGGATGATATTCGGTGGTTCGAGATCGAGGGAATCGAAAAATATATTGGAGAAAAGCGTATGCTCTGATGTGTCGAAAAGATTAAAAAATTATAAATTATGCAAAAAGACTACTCTACCCGTGAGGAATACGATGCTGCTATGTCCAAAAAAGTCTTCTGAAAAGAGGATTGCCCCTTTTGTGATATGGATTCAAACGCCTGAGATACTACTATCTGGAAGGGAAAATATTTATCCATATTCTGGTAATAACAAACATGTTATGGTGATTCCGTATGCTCATAAGCGATTTAACCATGAACTTGAACAAGAAGCATTCTGAGAGCTAAAATTGGTATATACTTTTTTGAGGGATTTTTATGGGGAACAGGATTATTTTTCTTGTACTCGTGAGAGCATGGGGAACCGAAGTGTAGAGCACCTTCATATGCATTTTATCCCTGGAAAACTTCAAGGGAAATACCTTAGGAAGATGCTTGAGATACAAGGATTCCCCATTCACGAAGATATAACGTTTCCATAACAATTTTTCCATCTTTCATTACTAATTCATTCATTTCCATAAGACCTTTATCATGAAAAACCTCTATATCATCGATGCGTATAATCTGATTTATCGTATGTTTTATGCGGTTCCTGAGATGCATACTCGTACAGGCGAACCCGTGAATGCCCTTTTTGGTGTTATAAAATTCCTAAAGTCTCTCTCGACGATGGATGGAGTCGATGCAATCGTGATTGCTGGAGAAGGTGGGAGAAGCTTTCGTGAAGCACTTTTTTCTGAATATAAGGGGACAAGAGACCGAATGCCAGATAATCTTCGTTCCCAGATTGATGTAATTTTCGAGTTTTTTCGAGTGGCGAATATTCCACTCCTGGTCGAAGAAGGATATGAAGCGGATGATATTATTGGCTCCCTTGCAACTCAGATGCAAGGAATCGAGCTCGTCATTATCTCTTCGGATAAGGATTTGTGTCAGTTCGTCGAAGATGGTCGCGTTCGGATATTCGATGCGATGAAACAAAAAAATCTCAGACGTGCTGATG
>CAZDFE010000175.1:0-2122 GCA_964504755.1 uncultured Candidatus Peribacteria bacterium | reverse complement strand
GCCTTAAATTTACCAGAGGTAATGAATGAAATAAATAAAAAGTTGGGTGAGATAAAAGAAAGGATAAATCTCCTAGAAGTACAGATAACGAGGGAGAGAAAGAGAATCAATATCGATGCTTTAAAAAAATATAGTAAAATGTTTATCGAAAACCTTTGATTTCTAGCATCAAATACAAGAGATCATGAGTTTTTAAAGTTAATTTTTCAATTCGTTTTCTATACAACACCATCATATAAATGAATAGTTAATCGAAATACACCGCTAAATTATTTTTTTGCTTTAAATACAAAAAATCGAACCATTGACGATTCGAATTCTTGCTCTAATAAAGAGTTTATGTATGGATGGCAGCTCTGCTCAGAATCGAACTGAGGTCAACGGCTTTGGAGACCGCTACACTAACCGCTGTGCTACAGAGCTAAATCAAGTTCTCGAACACAAGGGATTATATCGAAAAGTGATTTTTGTCAAACTTGTTCCGCATGATTCTAACGAATTTCATTGCTAATCAAGTACGAGACATAGAGTACGTATATCAGAATCAGGAGGATTCATTCTTTTCTTCCGAGAATATTTCTCGTCCATACGAACGAAAGAAGAAGTACGATAATCGGAGCCAAGATAGCGAGTAGAAGATCGATATAGGAAGCACTCATGAATGGAAGTGGGGCAATGACAGCTGAAATTCCGAGAATCACGAGGATATTCATAATATTCGACCCGACCACATTCCCGATCGCAATATCAGAATTCCCACGTCTCGCTGCAATAATAGAAGTTACCATCTCTGGCATACTGGTACCGACCGCTACGATCGTCAGTCCGATAATCGTCTGTGAGAGACCGAGCGTACTCGCGATAGCTACCGCACCGTCAACGAGTATTTTTCCACCCATAAATAAGACCACCACACCGCAACCAATCCAAAATAGAGCTTTTCCCGTATGAGTAATGGTTTCCACTTCCTCACTCTCATCGGGGATAAAGTTATTATGCTTTACCGAATAGAGGATATAGAGTATTGCCACGAGAATGAGTGTAATTCCGTCGATTCTTCCGATAACATTTATCGTAGAACCATCGAGGAATCGATCACTCGCGAGAATCAGGAGAAAAAGACTCGTAAGCATCACGATAGGGAGATCGAAAAATCGAGTCGTGCGTGAGAGGGTAATCGGTGCAATGATCGCACTGAGAGCGAGTATGAGAAATACATTCGCAATATTAGAACCAAGAACATTCCCGATCGCAATCTCTGTATTTCCCGAAATACTCGCTAATACCGAAACAATCAGTTCTGGCATACTCGTTCCGATTGCTACGATCGTGAGTCCGATAATCGCCTGAGAAATACCGAATCGTTTCGCAACTGAAACAGCACCATCGATAAGAATATTTCCTCAGAATGTCAGAAGTACGAGTCCGAGAAGTATCGATCCGAGAGAAATCAGGAGTTCCATAGTAGAATTACAAATAACGATAAAAGGATGGAAGGAAGCAGAAAAAAACTCTCCGAAGAGAGTTTTTTTGGAGTTGGACTAGATGCTATAGCGATAGAAAGCTACAATACTATCTTTTCCGATAAAATCACCCACTTTCTGATCTGGATTCACGACGAACGGTTGAGTGAGGAGAGCATTTTCTTCACGGAACTTTGTCATTTTTCCATCGATGATTTTCTCGAGGATTTCCGCTGGCTTTCCCGCATTTTTCGGATCTTCTTGCATGATCGCGAGCTGAATATCTTTTTCTTTTGCGACGATCTCATCAGAGATATCAGTCGGAGAAACCACCTGTGGAACTGCAGCGACAACATGCATCGCTACTTGCTTGAGTTTATCAGCATCAGTACCTGCTTTTGCAATGACGACAGCTCCGTTCTTAAAGTTCGAGTGAACATAGCTTGCTACTACTTCACCTTCGATCTTTGTGAGCGTACGGATTTGCATATTTTCACCGACCTTGAGAGTATATTCGCTTGCCTTGAGTTCTTCAGCCTGTGCGATAGCAATCGCATCATCAGATGATGCCTTTCGAATGTCGACAAAATGAGTCAACATTGCTTCGAAAGTTTCATTGCGAGCGACGAAGTCTGTTTCACAGGTCACAACTGCTACAT
>CAZDFE010000174.1:0-2207 GCA_964504755.1 uncultured Candidatus Peribacteria bacterium | reverse complement strand
AGACATGATGCTATTCGTTTTGCAAGTCAAAATCTTCGTTTGTTTGTGTGAAGTGTGCTAGGATAGTGATGTGCTTGGGTTGATATATATTCATTTTTCCCTATACTCTCTCACACAAAATTCACAATATTTATTACTTTCCTCTATGTTGAATCAATTTACTGAAGAATATAAGGCTATCATGTTGGCGGCAGAAAATACCGCAAAATCCCGAGGATATAATCAAATTCTCCCAGAAGATGTGTTGGTGGAAATTTCGAAAATCAAAGAAGGAAATATTTATGATTTATTTTCGAGCTTCGGACTGAATCAAAAAATTATTATGGATGTTCTCTCTCGTCCTCCATTCCATAAAGAAGGAGAAGTGAGAACCGGCGATTATATAGGGATTTCTGAGCGCGTGAAGGGATTGATTGTTATGAGTATGAAGGTGGCAGCGAGTTTTCAGAAGACACAGGCTAGTGTGGAGGATTTTCTTCTCGCGATGTTTCGAGTGCAGGATGAGAGTTGGTTCTATCAGTTTCTCGACTTTGTCGGGATTTCTCCGAAGGATTTTGAATCCCAAGTAGTAGAAATCAATACGCTCATTGCTGGAGTTGGCCAATCCGAAGGACAGTGAAATGGGATTTTTGGTCCCGTGGATGACATTATGAAAATGCTCGAAGAGAGTTTCTGATGAGAAAAAACAGTAAATAGTGGTTCTAAAAATGCTCAAAATCCATTTTCCCAGAATCCACCGCAAGATAAAAAAGAGTCAAGAACGCCAGCACTCGATTTTTTCGGATTTGATCTCACGGCTCAGGCTCGAGAGAAACAAGCAGATCCCATCATTGGTCGTGATACGGAGATTGAACGACTCATTAGTGTTCTGAATCGAAAAACAAAAAATAATCCTTGTCTCGTAGGGGATCCAGGAGTGGGGAAAACCGCGGTTGTAGAAGGTCTCGCACAGCGTATTGCTCAGGGGAAAGTTCCATTTGCCATGCAGTCAAAACGAGTGATTTCGATCGATATGTCTATGATGGTTGCGGGAACCAAGTATCGTGGAGAATTCGAAGGTCGACTGAAGCAGGTAATTGATGAGGCATCAAAGCATGAAAATGAGGTAATTCTTTTTATCGATGAGATTCATACGATTATTGGAGCGGGAGGTTCCGAAGGGACACTCGACGCGGCTAATATCTTGAAGCCTGCTATGGCTCGTGGAAAGATATGTCTGATCGGAGCAACAACCATGAGTGAATATCAGAAATATATCGAAAAAGACAGCGCACTCGAACGTCGATTCCAGAAGATCGATGTTCCAGAGCCAGATTTTGATACGGCAGTTGAGGTCATTCGAGGGCTTCGCTCGAGCTTCGAAGAGTTCCATAATCTCCTCATCGATGATGATGCTATCGAAGATGCTGTTCTTCTCTCTACTCGATACATTACGGATCGATTTTTGCCCGATAAGGCGATTGACCTGATTGATGAGGCATGTAGTGCGAAGAGTATGACGTATAATTTCGATACCACAGAAGTCGAAGAAATCAAGGAGCGCATGCAAATCGTGCAGAAAGATATTGAATCATTCTTGATTTCCCAGCAGTATCAGAAAGCCCTCTTAAAGCGAAAAGAACTCGAAAAACTCGGACTGGAAGTGGAAGAGAAAAAGAAAAAACGCATCATACCTCATAAAAGCCGACTCCATATCACGGCAGTGGACGTTCAGAAGGTAATTCATCAGATAACGGGAGTTCCCCTGAAGAATCTCGAGAAAGAAGATATGTCTCGTCTTCGTAATCTTGCTAATACACTCAAAAAACGAATTGTTGGACAAAATGAGGCAATTGATGCGATCGCGAGCTCTCTCAAGCGTTCTCGTATGGGAATTTCGAATATGAATCGTCCGATCGGATCATTTCTCTTTCTTGGGCCCACGGGCGTGGGGAAAACAGAGCTCGTGAAAGTCCTGGCGGAAGAGTTTTTTGGCGATGCGAAAGCTCTCATAAAGATCGATATGAGTGAGTATCAGGATCGTTCGAGTGCTTCGAAGTTGATCGGAACTACAGCAGGATACGTCGGATATGAAGAGGGTGGACTTCTGACCGAACGAGTTCGCCGAAAGCCATACTCGATCGTGTTATTCGATGAGATCGAGAAGGGAAATTTCGATGTTTATAATCTCCTCCTCCAGATTCTCGAAGATGGAACGCTTTCGGATG
>CAZDFE010000173.1:0-2210 GCA_964504755.1 uncultured Candidatus Peribacteria bacterium | reverse complement strand
CTGTAAATCCTTTGTCTACGACTTCGGGGGTTCGAATCCCTCCCGGCCCACCATATAAAGGTAAATGAAACATTCAAGATTCGTAATTTTCATCCGTGGAAAGAGTCTTGAATTTTTATTGTAATAGGTTGATTTTTTCTTGCCCAGGTGGTGGAATTGGTAGATGTGTGACTTTCGCGAAGCGATAGAAGCCATACTCCCGAGTGCGAGTATTCGCGAAGCGAGACGAGATACGAGAGGGGTACACGACAAAAATAAATAGATATAGACTTACTTGCCCAGGTGGTGGAATTGGTAGACACGACGGTCTTAGAAGCCGTTGCCGTTAGGTGTAAGAGTTCAAGTCTCTTCCTGGGCACCATGTTTCTCGAATGAATCATTCGAAATGAGGGATAATTATCGTCGTTCATCTTGAGTGATTCACTCATTTGGTTTCCTCCTTCGCCATTTTTTATAAAAAGGAGAAGAGGCCTTCGTACCCTGTCATCCTGACTCGAGCGATCGCAATTACTCTTAACCCATTTTCATTTATGAAAAAAGATATTCACCCAGAGGTGAAACAGGTAAAAGTTATCTGTTCTTGTGGACATACTTTCGATACGCTCAGTGCGATCAAAGGAAGTGAAATCCGTGTGGAAACATGTTCGAAATGTCATCCATTCTACACTGGAAAGAAAACCCTTCTCAAAACGAGTTCTATGGACAAGTTCTATGCTCGTCAGCAGAAAACAGCCAGCCTCGGAAAATAGTAAAAATCCCCGTTCGTTCGGGGATTTTTTATTTATTAGAATCTTGAGCATTATTCGCTTTTTCGAAGAGTTGTGATACGGCACTCAGATAAGAATTCAGATTATCGCGTAATTGACGATAGTCATCGTAGATGATGACGAGCAGGAGGTGTATACTATAGGTGCGATTCATTTCCCGATAGGCAACCAGAGCTTTCGGAAGAGTACTCTTTGCTCGTGATTTCTCATTTTGGATCGTTCCTACATAGGAATTCACCATTTTGGTAGCGTCTATAATTGTCTTAGTAGTGAGTGCTCCCGTTCCTTTCAGTTCTTTTTCGATGCTTGCTGCACGAGAAAAATCATATCGAATATTGGATTCGAGATAGTCCAGATAGAAACTATAGGTGCAGTACTCCGTCATAGCCGTATTCATGAGCCGTAGTTCTGTATCAGCATTGGTTCCATCACCACCACATTTGAGACTTGCCTTGAGTTTCTCGAGCTTTTCAGATTCCTGTTTGAGTTTTTCTTCCATTCCACTATTTTTCCCAGATGTTTTTTTTATGAGTTCTTGTAGGGCGTTAATATGCTTGAGGCGAGCCCCTGTGATAGCACACGAAAATATGGTATTCATATTTCTTTGGTACTGGAGTCGTGCTTGTTTCACGGAAGTAAATGGATCGCTTGTTTCTTGACTGAGTTGAGTTTTCTGTATATCATCCGATGGAAGTTGACTAGGCTCTGCGAGTATGTCAGCTTGTTGTTTCCTGAGATTTTCGACACTATATTCGACGTAGGGCTTTCGTACTCCATTCGCAAAAATCATATTCTTACCATCCCAACTATTCGGTTTTGCGGTGGTACACTGCTCTGTGATCCGTTTCGTATAACAGGAAAATGCCTGTGGATCATCACATTCTCCCGCATGAACGATCGGAATGAGTAAGAGAAGACTCGAGATGAGGAGGGGGAAAAGGTATTTCACAGGAAAAATAAAAATATTAGACAGCACCAATGCGATAAATAATTTCTTTTTCGACGAATTCACGTTCTCGACCGTATTTCAGTCGTGAGAGCTCTTTGAGAGCGGTTCCGATCGTGGCATCTGGCATTTCGAGAAATGGATTCGGTGGGGCAATCGAGAATCCTGGTGTAGGCTGACTATCGACAGAAAGCTTAATCGCGGCTCGAAATTTATCCATATTGACGAAGTCCTGGTCCGAATAGACGGGCGCAAATTGTTTCGCCATAAATTCTGCATCTTCGGCACCGAGCTTATAACTCATGACGGTTCCAACGTTACCGAAAATAGCTCATTTGAGGTTGAGGCTCGACTTTGTGAGGGCATCGGATTTCTCGAGTTGTCCGAGATACTGATGTGCCATGATGAGACCGAGTCGATACTTTCGCGCTTCTGAGAGAACAGATTCGATCGAATCTGTAATATAGTTCTGAAATTCATCGATATAGAGAAAGAAA
>CAZDFE010000172.1:0-2257 GCA_964504755.1 uncultured Candidatus Peribacteria bacterium | reverse complement strand
GAAATACTCTACACAAGCTATCAGAAACAAAAATGATTATTAATACATCTCCTTAAACAAAAAATCTCTTAACTTCCATACTATGTCCTCAAAAGATACGGGCTTCGACGCTTTTTTCCGAGCCGTTACCACTTCCCCAGAATTTCGTAGCGCCGTCACCAAAGATTGGAAATGAGACTCGATCGAATCACTCGAAGCCTCACTCACACAAATGCAATCTTGAGTAGCAAAAGCCACCGATATAATGAAAGCATTTGAAGAAAAATTTTCGACCGATGAAGCGAAAAACATGGGAAAGAATTTTTCTGGATGAGATACTTCTGCGACAACTCCACCAAAAACGGGAAATCCAAAAACGGAAGATGATATTCCTCCGCTCAAAATCGAACACTTCCAAAAACAGGAAGGAAAACCCTGGGGATTCGAAGCGGTTGCTGGTATGGATTCACTGAAAGAAGAACTCAAAGACAGCTTTATCAAGCCACTGAAGTTCAAATTTCTCATAGAAAAACTCAAAAAAGAATCGATCGAATCCTCATGAAAAAAAGAAAATGGGGGTTCGGGGGGAGAAACTGTTTGAGTCTGATGAAAAAAAGAAAATTGATGAGCAGAGCGGGCGAGTTTTTCTCCCCCCGAGACTTTTGATACTTTTGGTCACAAAAGTATAGAAGAAAATAATCTGACACATAACCAAGAACTCCTCCTGAAACTCTACACCGAATACGAAAAATTCAAGATTTCTATTCCGACAGGAATGCTCTTTTATGGACCTCCTGGAACAGGAAAAACTTTCATTACGAAGAAACTCGCCGAAGAGCTCGGATGCGGATTTATCGCGAAGAATATGGGAGAATTCGGATCTTCATACCTCCATCAAACCACGAAAAATATCAAGGATTTTTTCGCAGGAGCCAAGAAAGCGGCTGAAAATGAACCCATCCTCATGTTTCTCGATGAGATCGATTCTCTCGTTTCCGCACGGACCAATAATGTCGATGCGAACAAGGCTGAGGAAGTGAGTCAGTTTCTCCAGGAATTTAACGCGCTCGAATCCGCTCCAAATCTCATCGTCATTGCTGCTACCAACCGTCCCGATCATCTCGATAGTGCGATTCTGCGTTCGGGACGACTCGATAAAAAAATCTATCTCGGACCTCCCGATGATACTGCACGAAAGGCACTTTTTCACATGTACATCGAAAAAATGGGACGACCTCATGAAACACTCGACTATGATGAACTCACTACTCTAACGAAAGACTATGTGTCCGCTGATATCGAAGCGATCTGTGATGAAGTCGCTCGTGATGCCAGTAGAAATCTCCTCGAGCTCGTCGATGAGGCAGAAAATGGAACCCTAACAGAAACACATCTCGAATGACATATAATCACGATGGATTCGCTTCGAAAAACCATTGCTGAAACTCCATCCAGCCTCAAAATGGTAGACATGGGTGTCTATGAAGGTTGGCTCGAAAAGATTAAATAAGGAAGCATGAAACGACTTAAATATCATCCCTCACTTTTTACTATCATATGAAGTCTTATTCTTTTTATCTGACTTCTTAGTCCACTTCTATTTGAGGCATTTAAAGTACCGTTATTTTTCTTGATAATTGGTGGGGTATTTACGATAATTACTGGAAATACCTACCTAATAAATCTGGAAAAGAACATATCTCAGGAAATGAGTTCATTAAATTTAAGACTCAAGAGAGGATTAGAAAAGATTGATACTACTGATTTAATAATTAAAAAGATTAATCTTATCTATGAGCAAGTAATATCTATCCATAGTTACTTATCAACAATAGATCACTATTATTTTGATGATGCATACTTTGAACAAAGAGAATCTATCCAGAAAGAAATTACCTTTATTCTCAGAGTTCTCACCAACCTCCGCTCCGATCTCCAACTCCGTCTCGAAGAACAAAAAAACTCTCTCGAACAAGCAAAATCTGAAGTTGAGAAAAATATTCAATGAACAACTGAACTCGAACAGGTTTCAGAACTCCAGAAAGCTCGACTCGATCAGCAGATCGAACAGTTTGAGGAGTTACAGAGAATACTCGTGAAAGTGTAGATTTTGCTTGCTTGAGATAATTCTGATAGAATTAAGAAAATTAAGTAAAAAATATGGAAACTATATCTCAAATTCAATCCTTGTATACAGAACTTTTTCCATCAGCAGAAAAAGAAATTTTAATTTCAAAAGAAAAATTAAAGATACTGCTATATATTTACAGTATTACTT
>CAZDFE010000171.1:2059-2266 GCA_964504755.1 uncultured Candidatus Peribacteria bacterium | reverse complement strand
ACATAAGACCGTAACATGGCGAGGGAATGCAAAACAGTGGATGTCGAATGCTCGAGCAGCTGGGGTAAAGACGGGAGCAAAACCAGTACCTGGTGCTATCGTCCAGTTCTCTGGGCATGGATATAACCGCTACTATGGACATGTTGGTATTGTCGCGGATGTAACCGATGATTATATCATCGTAAAGGATATGAACTATCGTGCACT
>CAZDFE010000171.1:0-2049 GCA_964504755.1 uncultured Candidatus Peribacteria bacterium | reverse complement strand
AAGTAACGATTCGTAAGGTTCCAAAAGATGACGCAAGTATCGATGGATATATCTATGTTGATTAGATATGGATTCATAAAATCCTTCAGAATTTCTGGAGGATTTTATTTATTTGCTTTTTCTATTTTATACATATAATACGTTCGTCGAATGTGTCCTTTTTGTTCTGGTAAAAGTCAAAGAGCGTCGGTCGGCATTTTATTCCCTACTCTTTTTCTTTTATGAGTACAAAACGTCTATTCGTCGGAAATGTTCCATTCCGAATCGAAGGTGATGAGCTCCGCGCAGCTTTTGAAGCGGTTGCTCCAGTTGCTGATTTCTTCTGGCCTATCGACCGTGAAACTGGTCGTAAGAAAGGTTTTTGTTTCGTTGATGTTGATGAGGCTGATCTCGATCGCGTTATCGCTGAAATGAACGGTAAGGATATCATGGGTCGTCAGCTCGCAGTAAACGAAGCTCGTCCTCGTGAAGAGCGATAATCGCTCCAAAAAAACACCACTCAATCTGAGTGGTGTTTTTTTAATACATTTTTTTATAAATTGGGTTATATCTTATATTCTAGAGTACCTGAGAAAGAAAAACATGGATTCTTCGATTCAGGGGAACTCCTCTTGTATTCTAAGATCTGACAGTTTATACGTTGCTCGATTGTTTCTGAAATGCCTTCCAGGTATTCTCGATGAGGGTTGCCACGGTCATGGGGCCAACTCCTCCTGGAACTGGAGTAATTGCTTGCACCACACCAGAAATTCCCTCAAAATCCGCATCACCCCGACCCACTCCATCGATAAAGGTTGATCCCACGTCGATCACGATACTTTTCACATGGCTCATAACTCGTGGGACGAGTCCAGGATGCCCCACCGCGGAGATGATGATAACTGCTGCCATCGTATACTGCCCGAGATTTTTCGTGCTGCTATTGCAGCTCGTGACGGTGGCTCCTGCATTTATGAGCATGAGGGCCATCGGCTTTCCGACGATATTTGATCGACCGATCACCACCACCTTTTTTCCTACCACATCGATGTTATAGTGCTTCAGGAGGGTCATAATCCCTTTTGGTGTACAGCTCCAGAGTCCATCATGCGCGAGAAACATATTACCGATCTGTGTCTTCGTGAATCCATCGACGTCTTTCCGCGGATCGATACACTCGGTCACGGCATACCGATCGATATGATCGGGAAGGGGAGCCTGCACGATAATCCCATGGATATTCTCATTTTCTGAGAGATTTCGGACTTCGGCTTCGAGAGTGGCCTGGGTGACCGAGCTCGGGAATCGATAGAGTCAGAAATGCATTCCGACTTCGCGAGCGCGCTTCTCCTTCATGCGGATATAGGCGAGACTCGCAGGATCCTCTCCTACGAGCACGACCGCAAGCATCGGTTTTTTCCCCGTTTCGCTGTAGGTAATCTGAGACTTGATAGTATCGAGAATGCTAGCTGCCACGAGTCGTCCGTCGAGAATCATAGAAAAAAAGAAAAATGTCTGGAGAAATACAGACAAGGTATGAAAAAACAGAGAAAAAGCAAATGCCACCAATAAAAAAGTGACCCGCCATGTGAATGACGGGCTTATTTCAATGGAAGAGGGGAACTAAATTTCTATCCCTCGCAATTTCAACACCTTTATTGCCAGTGATGACAAGGTGGCTTCTGGATTATTACGACGAAATTCGTAATAATCTTTTTGAGTTTTGATATCTTGGATCATGAGAGCTTCAATCATATCACAATCTTCCATTGCTTATCGCTTTCTCCCGCAATGAGACCTCATTGCAGTCGAGAAAGTCGACTCACACAGTGTAGACTTTCTTTCGTTCTTGTCAAACTTATTTTATAACTTTTAATATGAAAATGAGTCTCATTATTGATCTACTTCTCTGATAGAACTGCTAATAAGGCAGCTCGATTTTTTGTACTTAGATTGTCTATAAAATGCTGAGCATCAATTCTCCTTTGATCATCATTATCTGATGTATTCAAAACCCTCTCAAGGTTTTCAGCTAAACGATAAACTTTTCCATCATTTGACTTATTTTTC
>CAZDFE010000170.1:0-2273 GCA_964504755.1 uncultured Candidatus Peribacteria bacterium | reverse complement strand
TCCATTCATTCTTTCTTCCAGTGCCTATTCGTACTAATTTTTCTGGAAGTGTAGTAGCTGATCGGATGCTCTATTTTCCAGATGCTACCTCTCTGGGGGTGGATTTCTCAGTAGGAGGATCGTCGGGCGAAGTACTACTCTCTGATACAGGAGGCACTGCGAGTGTGAGGCTCCCGATGAGAAATCTCAAAATCCAGAGTAGTCAGTCTTGGGATCGTTTATTTCATGCTCCAACACGTGTTCATGGATTTACTGGAATTACCGTATCTGGATCGCTCGTTCCGATCCAGTCACTCCATAGTATGGGTGGAAGTGGGACTTCTCTCTCATTGAGTGGTGGGATGGCTACGGTACGAATCACAGTTCCCCAGCTTCAGAACGGAAGAACGGTGGTCGTATATCGAGCTCCTTCGGTAGGGGATATATATACGGAAATTGATGATTGTATTATTAGTGCTTGAGTGTGTGAGTTTTCGACAAATCATTTTTCATATTTTGCACTCGGAGAACCTATGGGTTCAGCTCCTCCCGACACCACCCCACCAGTCATCACTCTCTCGGGTGCGAGTACGCTCAACATCACTCAGGGAAATGGGTACACGGATGCTGGAGCTACGTGTATCGATAATATCGATCCTACCTGTACCGTTACCGTATCTGGAAGTGTGAATACTTCACAAACTGGAACCTATATAATTACCTACCGAGCAGTAGACCAAGCAGGCAACCAGGCCACTCCTATAACTCGAACGATTCAGGTACAAGCAGGAGTTATTCCTCCACCACCGATTGTTCCCGACACCACCCCACCAGTCATCACTCTCTCGGGTGCGAGTACGCTCAACATCACTCAGGGAAATGGGTACACGGATGCTGGAGCTACGTGTATCGATAATATCGATCCTACCTGTACCGTTACCGTATCTGGAAGTGTGAATACTTCACAAACTGGAACCTATATAATTACCTACCGAGCAGTAGACCAAGCAGGCAACCAGGCCACTCCTATAACTCGAACGATTCAGGTACAAGCAGGAGTTATTCCTCCACCACCGATTGTTACCGACACTACCCCACCAGTCATCACTCTCTCGGGTGCGAATACTCTCAGTATCACTCAGGGAAATACGTACACTGATGCTGGGGCTACCTGTACTGATAATATCGATCTCACTTGTACCGTTACCGTATCTGGAAGTGTCAATACGACTCAAACTGGAATCTATATAATTACCTACCGAGCAGTAGACCAAGCAGGCAATCAAGCTACTCCTATAACTCGAACGATTCAGGTGCAAGCAGGAGTTATTCCTCCACCACCGATTGTTACCCCGATAATTACCCCTCCAACAACTCCTATTTTTCAATCGGGTCCAGGTGGGGGTGGTGGATGAAGTTACGGTTCAGTTGTTACGTATCTCTCGGATGTGGTAGTGCATTCTGTTATTCCATCACGCATTTCCCCAGCTCTACTACCTGAATCAGTATGAAGTATAGTATGAATCAATCTCCAAGGATTCGATCTCTCGACGATTAGTACGAGCAATCTCCTGAATCGTATGGTATGGCACACGATGGCGCCCTCACTGACTCGGATCGAACAAGAAACCGCTCCTATGGCAAAATTAATTCGTTATCGACATGCTATACGGGTGCTCGATGAAAGGATTCAGTCTGAAACGATTCCGAGGGTTCGCTCAGTATTCGATAAAGCAAAAACAGCCCTAATTCGTTCCCAACAAGAGTATATCCTCCATACCATTCTCAAAAAATAAATCCCCAATAGGGGATTTTATCTTCCACGTCCAGCGGCGCGTCCTGGACGTTGTTTATTTGGTGGATTAAAATTCGTCGCTCATTTTCCGAACTTACTTCCATTCTGGAGATTTGCTGGACCAAATCGAGAAACTTTTTGGGCGATATTCGGAGTATGAGATGCTTCTTCAGAAGTTTCAGGAACCGTAGGCTCCTCGGGTTCTAATGCAGGATCAGTCATAAGAAAAAATTAAGAGAGGAAAAATTGTATGGAGAAATATTTTTTTGTAAATACTTTTTGATTAACGTTTCGCTCGATCAGAACGTTTCTTACCTTTATGTCCGCGAGCACCGCCCTTTCCATACTTGCTTGGGCCCTGGGGACTCACGCCACGAAAATCTTTCTGAAGCGTATTTGCCGCTTCGAGTTCTTCTTCGGTGATAAGGTGGGGAGGTTTCATGCTCATGGGAATATACATTATGGAAAAACCAGTGTATCAAAAAATGAAAAAAATGAA
>CAZDFE010000169.1:0-2328 GCA_964504755.1 uncultured Candidatus Peribacteria bacterium | reverse complement strand
CCTCAGGACTAAATCAATATAATTGGTACGTATTTTCATCTAATTCTTTTTGAATATCTTGTAATTTTTCTTCTGCAACTTTCTCTGAAACTTCATGATCAAACTGGGCAATCTTAATTGTATAAGCTCGATCAAAAATATTCTCAAAATATTCTAATTGTTCTTTGCTTGGAATAACTATAGGAATCTGTCTGGCATCACCAATCTGAAATGTCTGCGTTCAATTAATAAATGCGAACTCATAATTACTTATAAAAGTTGAATTTAAAATACAAACAAGAAATTTATCTGAACATTTCTCGGTAAAAGAGAACATACTCATACTTTTTATATCGTGAATACTTTGTTCTTTAAGTCTTGTTTTTATTAAAACTGTATGAATATCACTCCAGCAAAATCATGCCCTGAAGTAAAATTGATAGCCTTGATATCTAGCAGATGAATCAGTTTTTAGTACATCTACATTCTCTCTCTTCCAATCTATATAGTAAGGAGTTCTTAAGTACCAACGATTTCAATCTTTATCTCATTTATCATATGGAACAAAAGTTTTTGTTCATGTAATTCCATTCTCTTTTTCGTCATTTGTCATTTGAGAAATATCAATAATTTCTTCTTTTCACACAATACGAAAAAGAAATCATTGACCAAAAATATCTCTTCAATATTTTTCTTTAAATGAGTCAAATATATTTCTGATCTGAGGCTCGTTTAAAGAATCAATATATTTTCCAATTGATGATCATTCCGATCAATAATCTAATATTTTCTTACTTAGTATAAAGTCGATAAGTTTTTGTTTGCGTGTGCCCTTAGCTCTGTCAGCTTCCTTGGTTCATTCAAGAAGTCCAACATATTTTCAATTATTTCCAGTTGCCAATCCCTGTCCTCCATCAGTTATTAGTCAAGCTAATGTAATATCACCTGGCTGAAGCTTTTGACGATAAGTATCAAGTGTTCAAAAATTTTTGCTAATATTCTTACTTGTACTAATCTTGCTCCACCAAGTTGTAAGAAGTTGGTTCGATATATCATTAAATCTCTTGTAAAATATGAGATTTTGTATAGAAGGATAAAATATAACGTTATTTACACATTTTTTATATAAATCTTTCCCAATAGTAAGAAACGTTGGTTTACTATAATCAATGCTTGCTTTAAGAAATTTAATATTATTTAGTTGTGTATTGTTTTTTTGTATAAGAATAGCTGATGTATCTACCATAGCTGTATCAAACGGGTTTTCGGTATCGTAAATATAGATTACATTATTTGCCAATAAGAGCTCTCGTAAGTTTTTTTTGCTTTGTATTGTCCAATAAGTTTTACTTGTTATATATGATAGAACTCAATTTTCTCTAGATAAATTAACTCATAAAAAAAAGAAATGAGAATATAAATCATCTGCAAATCAATAAGTTTTCTCAAGAGATCTTTTTAAATCATCAGTTGTTCATTTTGTTCATACATACGGAGGATTTCATATTACAATATCAAATCCTCACTTCTCCTGAAATACCTCTGAGAATTCGAGTTTCCAGAGAAAAAATGGTGTAATATTCGCTTCACGAAGTCTACGAATTTCCACGATTCTATCTTCCTTATCCTGTTCTCTAAGAGTAGCCACTATGAGTCAGTATTTGAGATCATCGATCTCTTTTTTGAGAGATTGCTTTTTAGTTCGCTCAGAAGTCTCTATGAATCTCTTCAGATTATGCTGGAGAAGTTCATAGAGTTTATTTGACTCAGAAGCTATAAGACTATCCATGCTCATCTGTTCGACTTTTCATTTTCCAGCTGAGAGGAGCTTTGTATCATAGAGTTTGATTCACTCGTATTCTTCGATGAGAGAATTCCCTTGTACGATACGATAGTTTAAGTTCGGAAGAGGATGAGGTCGATCTTCATCCACGATGAGCGAGAGCCAGAGTCGGAGTTGACATATCTCGACTGCACCAGGATCGAGATCAACACCATAGATACTTTCTTGTATAGCATGGAGCTTGAGATCATACGCTATGGATCTCGATCCAGTGTGAACTGCGAGAATCTGTCTTGCTCGTACGATCTCATTGATCATTCCAAGAGGGAAGGCACCAGATCATACTGCTGGATCAGCGATACGCACGTTTGCAAGTGCATCATCGAGTTTCTGAGCTTGTACCCGTATCGATTCAGGTGTTTGGTAGCTATATTCTCATTTGTATTCTCTTCACTGAACTATCTTCTCATCAATCTTTCTCTTCATCGTACGATCGTTTTCGAGAGTTCTCTCACTTTCTCTGATGAAAAATTCGATCTCTTCACGAGATATAAATGGATCAATGC
>CAZDFE010000168.1:0-2370 GCA_964504755.1 uncultured Candidatus Peribacteria bacterium | reverse complement strand
GACCGAAGGGAATGATCCTTGAGGACAGGAATCCAGGTTTCTTGACGAGCGCAGAATGATAGAATTTCATTGGTAACATGCTTTAACCTATTCGAATCTTTGGCAGTCATTCTGAACTTGATTCAGAATCTTCGATAAAAAAAGCCTCTTTTCTAGAAAAATCACTCGAAAAATACTCCTGACAAATCAAAAAATGTATTCAAAAAATAGAAAAAATCGTATTTTCTTCGATGTACGCGAAAAAATACTTTCCTTTCCTAAAGCGGATACTCGAGGGAAAGAGAAAAATAGTTTGACTTATATAATGGATTCCCTATAGTTCACTTAGTTCGGTCATCCTGACTGAACAAAATCGCCTCTTCGGAGGCAAAATCAAATGGAGATTTGCAGCAATGAAATCGAAAATCGCTCTTGCTCTCTTCGGCCACGGTTTCGCCACACCTTCCGCGCGCCATGACACCGACCGTTCCTACCGTCATCGTCCCGGTCTCGCCTCCATCACTGGCATCACCCATGGTGGCGGCGGTTCGTCCTCGATCGGCACCCAGGGCGCCCTCGAAATCGACGGCATCAACGCCACCGCGATCGTGACCGATGTCACCTACGCTGGCGCCAAGCCCGACATCGTCACCAACCCCGACGCCATCTTCTTCGACACGCCGGCCACCGCCTGACCTTGGGCTACTCCCCCGATAAGGAATAACCGTAGCCTTTGGTTACACATCCTTATCGGGGGCCGAAATCTCCTTTTAAACATAAAGAAGTCCCGAATCTTGGACTTCGATACATCTGGTATTCTATACCAAAGTGATTCTCGCAAGAGAGCACTTCGGATTGAGTAACCAGAGTTAGCTCATGTCACATGACATGGGCTTTTTTTGTTTTTGAGAAGGATTTTTTCCCTCCAAACGAAGAAATAATCTTCGGGAAAATTTAGGAATTTTCGAAATTGACAGAAAAATAATTTGATTTTTAGAAAATTTTATTAATATCCACTCGGTCTGATTCCAGAAAGGAGGAAATATGAGTTAGATCAAATGGAAAAAGGGAAGTTCAGGGTTTCTCCGAAACGTACCTTGAACTTCCCACAAAGAGAATCCTTCAAAATAAAGGATTCAAAATCAGAGTTTATTCGCATGTATTTTGATATCATATCTGGAATATATTCGAATTAGCTTTTATCGCCTTCTTGTCCCGATCCCTTCCCTGGGGGTCCGCATCTCATGAGATGATTTCTAACTCCCATCATCGATGATGCAAGGACAAGAATGGTTTTGGGGTACCTCCGGGTACCCCTTTTTTTATATTCGTTCATCGATAATTCTTGCTATTTCTTGTATATCTCCATATGCTTTTAAGATATCTTCTCCTCTTCATGGACTACACCCTCCTCATCGCTGCGTAAGGAATCATGTAGGGCATAAAATATTACTAGATCATACGTCTGCTTCTGAGATTTTTGTTGCATTGGCGAGTATCATTGCTAATATTTCATCGAATCTCGTACATGAAATCGCCATGCTGGATTGAGTAAAAGTTACTGGTTCATATTTTCTTACTGCCTGTATTTGATCGAGAGGCATATTCCTTACGATAAAGAATTATTATTTCGTACCTGCCATGCGTTCAGGCAGATATATCCGCCCCAGAAGATTCCTGCGAGCATGAGGATCATCCCACTGTAGTGAGCCATGAGAGCGAAGGTATGATCATATCTGAGGAGATCCGTCATCGTGAGGAGATTTCCCCAGTCGTGAGCATCTTCGCTCATGCCACCGATGAGCGGGAGAGAACGCGCACGAGCATCGGAAATATAGAGAGCAACATCCGTGAGATTCTGTCCGGTCCACCAGAGACAGATGCTAGCCCCAAACGCATTCGACTCGCGAAAGAGAAAAACAAGTGCAAGTGAGAAGGGAAGGAGGCATTGGAAGAGGCTTCCACCTAAAATATAGAGAAATTCTCAGAAGAGTGAAAAGATCACATGACCCGCTTCGTGGAAGATGAGATTTGGTCCGTGGATAAAAGCTTCCATCACATTGTCATTCACATCGAATGAGAAAAATCGGAGCGAATACCACGCGATGAGGATGAGAAATATCGTACGAATCCAAGAAAAATTGAGATTTTCTCATGTGGGTTCGAGCATGGAGGGAAGAGGCATACATGAAATGAGGTACAATACTAGGAATAACAGAGCTAAACTTCTTGATTTCTTCTTTATTGCGAGAGAGTATTTTCGTCATCCCGAACGAAGTGAAGGAACCAGCGTTTCTGAAACATGGATTCTTCGTTTCACTCAGAATGACGGGAACTGGATTCTTCGTTTCACTCAGAATGACGGGAACTGGATTCTTCGTTTCACTCAGA
>CAZDFE010000167.1:0-2372 GCA_964504755.1 uncultured Candidatus Peribacteria bacterium | reverse complement strand
GGTCAGCCCTTATTTCACCTGGAAGTTATACTTTGCCGAAAGGGGCAACGGTTTCGAATCTGCCAGAACATCTCGATATATCGATTCCTTCATGGAAGTATAAACTATGGATACGATTTTTTGCACCGAAACCTCCAAATCTTCAGGCAGGAATCTATCAGGTCACAAAAAGCATTACCCTCGAAGAATCATTCGGAAGTGTACTCAAACAACCCACGTCTCTCGATCAGACGATTACCATCCTTCCGGGATGGAATATCTATGATATTGATGCCACTCTGAGTGCTCAGTGAATTATTCAGACGGGTGATATTCTCATGGCGGCACGAGATCATTTTTCTGACTTTCAGAAAAAGTATTCATTTCTCGTAGGTGTGGATAGCTTGGAATGATTTCTCTATCCTGATACATATCGTATTGCACAGAATGCTACTGCCAAGAATATTCTCGATCGTTTGCTCTCGGAATTTTCTCGGAAAATCGGTCCTACCTATGAAACACTCGGGAAAAATGCATATACCACTCTGATTCTAGCCTCGATCGTAGAACGGGAGGAACGTATTTCTGATGTGAAGCCAGTAGTTGCTGGCATACTCCAAAAACGTGTTCAGGAAGGAATCCCGATGGGTGCAGATGCCACTGTATGTTATGCGAGTGCAAAAACACAGAAACAATGTACTCCCGCCTTTATTGCGTCTGTGATTTATGAGAAATGACCCTATAATACGAGAAATAAACAGGGGTATACCCCAACTCCTATAGCGAATCCGTCACTCAATACATGGAATGCAACGATGCGACCAGAGCCATCTCCATATTACTATTATTTACACGATGCGGATGGAAAAATCCATTATGCAAAAACACTCGAAGAGCATAATGCCAACAAAAATCTCTTCCTAAAATAATCCCATAACGGGATTATTTTAATATATTTTAAACTTGATATTTACACTATATTACATATTTTACTGTAAATTATAAACTATACTCTATGACCGTTTCTCGTCTCATATCCAGAATAAATTCTATTTTCGCTCCACTCGAACAACAAATTCAGAAATATCAGAAGTACATTGGATATTTTTTTATTGTCTTAGCTTTCGCGAGCTTGGGGATGATATTTTTTCCTTCCACCGTAAAGTTTAGTGGAGAACAGTCGATGAATGTTCTCTGGTTTCTCTTATTTCTTCCGATTTTTGCTCGTGTTATATGACTCACTCTTGCTCAGACCCTTATGCCCCTTCGAAAGGAGATTGGAATTCTGATGGGAACACTGGCTTTTGTCCATGGGGCTGCATATATCCTCCCATCTCCTACGATGCTCACAGAAGCGTATTTTTATTGGGATAGTAGTTTTTTTTCGTATACGTTCCTGGGGCTTATTGCCCTGATTCTTACGATTCCACTGCTTCTCACTTCGAATACATGGGCGATCCAGAAACTAGGAAAATACTGGAAAATGATCCATCGACTCGTATACGGTGTGATTATCTTTACGGTCGCGCATGTGGTAGTTCTGAAAATGGCGATGCATTTCGAGTTCGGTCAAGTACTCCTTCTTCTTGGTTATTTTGTGGCAAAAATTTTCGAATGGAAATGATATTCTCTGAAAGAAAAAAAGAAATACGCGCTCGGCCAAAAATGGCTCTGCGTTCCGTGTGGTTATATCTATGATCCTCTCGTCGGTGATGAGGATGGTGGAATTGCTCCAGGTACAGAATTTAGTGATATTCCTGCGAACTGGAAATGCCCCGTGTGTGGTGTCAGTAAGATGGATTTTGTCCCTTACGATGAATCCGCTGTAGAAATCACTCATGAAGCAGAAATCCTAGAAAAAACGTACCTGAATCCCACAACGCTCGAACTGGTCGTTGAGACAAAAGAAGAAATGAAGAGTCAAGTGGGGCAATTTATGAGCTTTCTCTGGAATGACGCGACATGAGATTTTATACGATCCTACTCGATCGTAAAGCAAAATGAAAAAAAATTTACATTTACGATCAAGCTCACAGAACTCGGTCGTGGTGCGGAAGTGCTACGAAATATTCGTGTGAATGCAAAAATTCGTGTGAAGTGAATTTTCTGAAATTTTCTACTTCTTGATACAAAGAATCCAAAGATTTTTATCGCGACGGGAACGGGGTTGGCTCCGATCTATAATATGATAACTTCACTCGCCCCAGAAATGAAGAAAATACTCTATTTTACCGTCGCCTATGGAAATGAGTTATTCTATCTTGAGAAACTTCATGCCATGCCGAATCTGGAACTCCATGTACATACCACGAAAGAAACCGTCGATGGATGTGAACATGGACGAGTGGATGTAGATACTATTTCTGCCTCCGAGAATACAGAGTGGTATCTCT
>CAZDFE010000166.1:0-2375 GCA_964504755.1 uncultured Candidatus Peribacteria bacterium | reverse complement strand
GCTCAAAAACGTGGGTATGGACCTGGAAGGTTTTCATTTAATACCAAGGGCTGACGTTGCGAAATGTGTGAGGGAAGTGGTGTCAAAAAAATAGAGATGCACTTTCTGCCGGATGTCTATGTCGAATGTGAAGCCTGTAATGGAACAAGGTATAATCAGGAAACCCTCGATGTCTCATTCAAGGGAAAAAATATTGCTCAAGTCCTCGATATGACGATCGATGAGTCATGTGAGTTTTTCCGTGCATTTCCTCGAATTGCTCGAATTCTCGATGTTCTTCAGGAGGTTGGTCTCGGATATATAAAACTCGGTCAATCTGCCCCAACTCTCTCTGGATGAGAAGCTCAGCGTATCAAGCTCGCTTTTGATCTCGCCAAACGTTCGACAGGAAAAACCCTCTATATTCTCGATGAGCCAACAACAGGACTCCATTTCTCAGATGTTCAGAAACTGCTCGATATCCTCGATGCTCTCGTTCAGAAAGGGAATAGTATCATCGTGATCGAACATAATCTCGACATTATCGCCAATGCGGATGCGATTATCGACATTGGTCCAGAGGGTGGCGATAAATGAGGAAATCTCGTATTCGCATGACCACGTGAAAAAATCCTCGATGTTGAAGAATCCTACACAGCTCAGGCGCTCAGAAAGTATCTTGAGCATAAGAAAAAATAGTCATATAGCGTTAACGATATATGACTCGAAGATAGGGATAAAAAATGAATCTATAGATTATATCAGATCCCATCAATATGCCTCCTCAATATGATGAGTTCATCATATTTCCACTTCATTTTTACAGATAAATTCTCCCCCCATTTTTCTGTAAAAATGCTTTGCTGGATTGCTTTCTAGAACCCAAACATACATTTTCTTGTATCAGAATGACTTGAGATAATTCGTGCAAGTATGAAAAAGATTTCTTCAAATAGCCATTCATTCGTAATTTGTGAGCAAATAAATGGATGAAATACTACTATCATATCACTTTATTTCATCTGATTTTCAGCATGTTGCAAATCAGATTATCCTTTCTCATTCGGACGAAATGAATACTTTCTGATTTGGATCAGCGAGTATTGTTTCCCATTTTTTACTGCGTTCCAATACATTGAGATTATTGAGATATTCATCCGATATAATCCCATGGTACGTTTCTCTCCAGCATTGAATGTGTACCGATGCAATATTGAGGGCATCTAAAAACGTTCATTCTTGTATTTTCATAGTAATATTTAATGTCCTATTCTGAGTATATCCTCATGCACACTATTGGCTGCGAGGCATCCCTCTGCAGCTGACATGATTGTCTGACGGAATTTATTTGAGTTCGTTGTTACATCGCCAGCAGCATAGAGTCACTTCACGGTTGTCTCTTGGCGTTTATCGACAATCAGGCATCCCTCGCCATCCTTTTCAGGGTTTAAGTTATCAACGATTTTTGTAAATGGTGTTGATCCAATGGCGACAAATACTCCATCGATAGGGAGGATTGTGTTATCCTGGAGCTTCAGTCCGGTAACCCCCATCATGCTACCGATTACTTCAGTGGCTTGAGTATTCAGATGTATGATGATATTGTCTTTTGCTTTTGCCTTTTCGATCCAGATATCTTCCGCACGAATTCTCTCTGATCGTACGAGAATATGCACCTCTTTGGTAATTTCTGCAAGATAGAGGGCTTCTGTAATGGCTGTATTACCGGCTCCAACCACCGCAACAGTGAGATTTTTATAAAAATTACCATCACAGGTAGCACAATAGGATACTCCTTGTCCATAAAACTCTTTTTCACCGGGCACCCCGAGCATTTTATATTCATTTCCGGTAGCGAGAATAATACGTTTGGAATCGAAACTATTTCCACCCATTGTTTTTACTTCGAAATGATTTTCTCCCAGTTTCGACACAAGATCGACACGATCTTGGAGAACTTCCGATCCTGCATGTTTCGCATGTTCGAGAAATCCTTTCATAATATCGCCACCGCTCGCTGAGAGTGTTCCAGGATAGTTTTCGACACAATGAGAAGTGGCGAGTGCACCACCTGGAAGTTCACCAATGATGAGATTCGAGAGTTTGTATCGGCTTGCATACATTCCTGCGGGGAGACCCGCACTTCCAGAACCAATAATAATGACGTCGTACATAAATGAGAATTAAGAGAATAAATACAAAAATATAATGAGATTTTGTCTCATTATATGATTTTTGCTCTATTTGCAAGTTTTTATAGATTTCCAGAAGGGGTCACTCTTTGATTCATATTAGTTCTATGTTCATGAATGATATTATTGATCCGTCGAGCGTTCTCGATCGGGTCAGGCGCATATTTGACGATCATGTTTGATGTTTCACTCGCAGTGTGAATA
>CAZDFE010000165.1:0-2409 GCA_964504755.1 uncultured Candidatus Peribacteria bacterium | reverse complement strand
ACTCGTTGCTATCTATCATGTCGGAAATCCTAAAATGCCCGTACTAGAACGATATAATCAGATCGATGGCTCATACCGTGAATCTCGTCTGATTGATTCGCGACTGTATCTTCTTTCTACGAGTGATCTTCGCATTCCTCCAGTGTATATGAATTCATCGGCTCGAAATGAGGATGCTACTTGGAGTCATACCATGGATGCTATAAAGAAAGAATTCTCCATACAAGCAGTTGTTCCCCAGATTCGAGAAGTTCGGATGTCTACCAGTACTGGAAAATATATTCAGAATGTACGCTCTTCTACCCGTAATTGTTCGGATGTCTCATTTGTACTTCCCGATGACGATACATTACAGCATGTGAATTTTACTCCAAGCTTTATTTCAGTTTCTTCTATCGATATTACGGATCCAGTTGCTCGAATGAAGAGCGATCTTCTTTTCGGGGATGTGAGTCAGATTCATATGAGCAAAAATTCGCTTTATATCACTTCAGTGATTTCACAGGATACAACCGCTATAGACTCGAAGTGCCCACCGAATGCACGATGTATCAGTCCATCATATCAGAATACGAGTAGTACGTTGGTCCATCGGTATGAGTTGCACAATGGAAATCCTATGTATGTATATACGGCAACGATTTCTGGAAACCCGATGAATCAGTATTCTATGGACGAAGATGCTAATGGAAATTTTCGCATTGTTACCCAACAGTATGCTTGGTCGAGTGGAGAAAATAAAAACAGTACGGTACTCTCCATCCTTGATCCGAAAGGTACGGTTATCGGGAAATTGGATCAAATTGCTCCAGGAGAAAATTTTCAATCCGCTCGTTTTATTGGAAATCGCCTCTATCTTGTAACATTCGAGCAGATTGATCCTCTGTTTGTTATCGATCTCTCCGTTCCGACAGCACCAAAAGTCCTTGGAGAATTAAAAATTCCAGGATATTCTACCTATCTCCATCCTTATGATCAGGATCGACTCATCGGTATCGGATATGATACCAAGACGAACCAGTGGGGAGGAACGCAGAATGCTGGACTCAAGATCGATCTCTATAATGTGGCTGATGTAAAAAATCCAAAACAGGAAGCGTCTCTTATTCTCGGGGATCAGGGAAGTTCGAGTGAGGTTCTGACCAATCCTCGTGCGTTCATCTGGTATGCCGAGAAGAATCTCCTCCTCCTGCCCGCAACCCTCATGAAGAGTGCGAATGATCCGATCGACACATATCGTTCCCAGTCAGCCTTCCAGGGGCTTGTTGGAATATCAATACTTCCTAATGAAATAAAAGAGAAATTTCGCGTTACAAATATTTCCCTTGATGCTACCCTCGAGAAAGAGTGGAGAGATTCATGTAAGGCATATACTGGAAATGGATCAAAGCCAGTGTGTCGGAAACTCCTCGATGGTTCGGAGTATTGCCAAGTAAGCTCGAATTATGTGCCTCCATACTGTTTTTCAGATTCCACGGTCGAAACCTACTTCGCGAATCAGATATGGAATTATTCGAATGATTTCGTTACACGAGCTCTCTATGTCGGAGATAGTTTCTATTCGATCGCAAATAATAGCATACAATCATGGAATTTCTCCAATCCAACCCGTTCCACCGCGCGTATCATCTTTCCTGCGAAGAAGGCTCAGACCGTTCCTGAAAAAGTTCTCTTGAAGTAATCTTTTATCCCATCGCAAAGATGGGATTTTTTATTTTGACAGACACCATCGTTTCGATATAGTGGGTATATCAAAAGCGATCGAGCGGCCAACACCCGCGAGCTCATGGAAGAACAGCGAAAGCTTATTAGAACCATGCGGAGTCGAGACTCTCCGTCAAAAAAATAAAATCAAGTACCGCTCTCGGTGGCACCTTTCTCTCAAAAAGAACCGAAGCACATGAAGTTTATTTCGTGTGCTTTTTATTTTTTTTATGAAAAGAGTTATCCTAACGGGTGCATCATCTGGACTTGGAGCTTCGCTGGCAGAGGTATTTCATGATGCTTGATATGAAGTTATATGACTTTGTCGCTCAAAACCTGCCGATTTTGTTAACTGGATAGAGACTGATCTTACCAGCGAATCTTCGCTTGGTTTAGCTGTTTCTAAAATCAAAGGAGATTTTTCAGAATTTGAACTTTTGATTCATTGTGCTGGAGATGGTCATGGTGAGTCTATTGATAGACTCGATTGGAAAAAGGCGGAGAAAACATTTCAACTCAATGCGATAACTCCTATGATTCTTACTAGTGCTCTACTTTGTGAAATAAAACAAAATCAGGCAGATATAATGAATATAGGTGCTACGATCGGATTTAAAGCATATCATCATTTTTCTGTCTATGGTTCTAGCAAGTGGGCTCTTAGGTGATGGACGGAAAATCTCCAACTCGAACTTAGATGAACGC
>CAZDFE010000164.1:0-2428 GCA_964504755.1 uncultured Candidatus Peribacteria bacterium | reverse complement strand
TTTCACGGGAGGATTTTTTAGAAGCATTCACTACAGAACATGAAATTCTCGGAAAATAAAAAAACTTTACTTTCCTGTACTCTTTAAGAAAAATTCTTCGAGTCGTCCACTTTTTGGCCTTATATTCTTGATTTTATATCCTTCCGTTTGGAGGAGTTGTATCGCATCATCGAGCGTATGTTTCGATGAGACGGTCACATCTATGAGAGTATCATGGATATCTACAGTATAGTTCGCGAGCGATTTTGTATTCGGGTCATACTCACGATCCAGCTCGATACTCACGACTTCATCTTCCATCGATGCCAGAAGCTCTCGAATGGGCCCTGATCTTACGATCGTTCCTCGATCGATAATTGCCATATTGCGACAGAGACTTTCTGCCTCCTCGAGATAGTGAGTCGTGAGGATAATTGTGGTTCCATTTTTGTTCAATTCTCTGAGGAATTCGTACATCCCATGTCGAAGCTCGAGATCGACTCCTGCGGTAGGCTCATCGAGAATCAGGAGTTCTGGCTCGTGTACGAGCGCCCGAGCGATCATGAGCCGACGCTTCATCCCACCAGAGAGGGATCGAGCTTGTACATTTCGTTTTTCCCAGAGTCAGAGTGCCTTCAGATATTTCTCAACATTCGGAGCTGCCTCCTTCGGAGAAATCCCATAGTATCCCGCCTGTGCGAGAACAATATCATACACCTTTTCGAAAATACCAAAGTTAAATTCCTGTGGCACCACTCACACCCCGAGACGCGCTTCGGCTCATGAAGTATCCAAGTCGTGTCCACCAATCATGACATGGCCACTACTTTTATTCACGAGACCCGAGATAATACCGATCGTCGTGGACTTCCCCGCCCCATTTGGCCCAAGAAGCGCGAAAAAATCCCCCTTCTGGATCGAGAAAGTAATCCCACGAAGGGCTTCGGTACCATTCGGATAGACTTTTTTTAGGTTGGTAATTTCGAGAGTACATGGAGTTTTTTTCATATGAAGATAATTATAGTTTCCAGTTCGCGGGCTCCTTATAGACACCATTCGCACGCATCTGCCAGATTTCTCCTGATTCTATACAGTATGCCGTGAGATGACCCCCGAAACAGCAACCCGTATCGAGTCCGATTGTATTTTTCCTGATGCGCAGTCACTCGACCGCCCAGTGACCATAGATGATTTTCTTGGTTCCTGTATAGTACTCATACCAGGGTTTTCCCTCATACATGCGGATAATGGTCGCAATCTCGAGTGGAGTCTCTCGGCCGTAGCGTGGATCGATCCCCGCATGCACGATGATGAAATCTTCCTGTTCGATCATGGTCGGCAATGAGAGGAGCCACTCGATATGTCACTTTTCTTCGAGAAGGGTGCGAATTGGCGCCGTTTTCTCATATTGGATATCGATCCAGTCCTGATTTCCCTGACCGTGATCGGTATATTCGGTCGAAAGAGAAAAAAATTCATGATTCCCGATAACCGAAAATGTATTCGGACGCGAACGCACGAATTCGACCACTTCGAGTGATTTCGGTCATTTATTGATCAAATCTCACACGAAATAGAGCATATCTTCTTCCTGAAGTTGGAGCTTATCGAGGAGTGCCATGAGCTCATCATAGCATCCATGGACATCGCCGATACAAAGAGTACGTGACATAGAATCTTAAAAAGTGAGTGACCAAGTATAGGAAATCGTGTCGGTCGGATCGAGATGGATCATGGCTGGTTTTTCCAGAAGCGAAAGTGTATTTTCGCCTATCGGATCAGCATGCCCCGCCCATGGTTCGATACAGAGAAATGGTGCATTTAGCTGTTTCCAGATCGCGAGAAGTGGAAAATTCTCTCGATCCAAGGTCAACACGCGTTCCGCCCCACGATACAGTTCGACCAGTGTGGCATCCAGTGTTTGGAAAATCAGAGCATCATGCGAAAATAGTGATTCAGAGAGAAGTAATGCCTCATCATGAAGCGGGAATGACTCTTGTTTCTCGCTGAGGAGTCCATGATCGAGATAGGTTGCCAGGATCGTATCTTCACCTGGAAAATGAAGCGAATACTCAGAAATATCTCCTTCGAGCTGAAATGCAGGATGAGCACCAAGCGACGCATGCAATATTTTCTCAGAGCTCGGATTCGCGAGAACATATTCGATGAGAAGTCCATTCTCGAGCAATTGACAGGTAATCTCGAGCCGAAATGCAAATGGATATTGCGTTCGCGTCGACTCAGAATCTTCGAGTGCCAATGTGATAGTATCCCTTCCCTGCTCGATCATCGACCACTCCATATCTCGGGCAAATCCATGCTGTGGAAGGAGGTATTCCTGATTTTCATACCGATATTTCCCTTCTCGAAGAGCTCCAACGATCGGAAATAGTACGGGAGACTGTCGTTGCCAGAATCCATCTATTTTCTGATACAGAAACTCGGTGTC
>CAZDFE010000163.1:0-2471 GCA_964504755.1 uncultured Candidatus Peribacteria bacterium | reverse complement strand
AATATCAGGATTTCTGTATGCATCAAAGAAATCAAACATCACTATATCCAATCCTATAACGAGACCAAGACTCAATAAAAAAAGTCACCATGCATATATATAAAAATGTTTAAATATTGTTTTTTCCATAGAAAGAAAGCAAGGATAGAATGTATCCTCATTATTATGAGGATTTGTAGAAAAATACAAGGACTTTTCCGTCATGGATTCTTTTTTGATTTTTCGCATATTTTTCGTATTGTGTGAGCGATTTTTATACTTGTTACACCATGTCTCACTTCACTTCTATCCGAAATTTTTGTATCATTGCCCATATCGACCATGGAAAATCGACACTCGCCGATCGACTCATGGAAATATCTGGAACCCTCGAAAAACGCGAACTCCAGTCTCAAACGCTCGATAACATGGACCTCGAGCGCGAACGTGGTATCACGATCAAGCTCACGCCCGTCCGCATGGAATGGAAGGGAACTGAGCTGAACCTGATCGATACCCCAGGACACGTAGACTTCCAGTATGAGGTTTCCCGTTCGCTTGCTTCCGTGGAAGGCGCGATTCTCGTCGTCGATGCGACGCAGGGGATCGAAGCACAAACCCTTTCGAACGTCTACCTCGCGATGGAGAATGATCTCGAAATCATCCCCGTATTGAATAAAATCGATCTTCCCAGTGCGGATGTCGAACGCGTCAGTGAAGAAGTGATCAATCTCCTCGGATGCAAAAAAGAAGATATTATCTGTGTTTCTGCGAAAACAGGGATGAATGTCGAAAGTGTCCTCGATGCTGTGATCGAGCGAATTCCTGAACCAAAAAAACTTTCCCAAACCTCAGAACTCCTCCCCCATAGCTCGACCGAAAATGAGCCAAATGCGAAAAAAGCGCTTATTTTCGACTCACAGTATGACAGCTATAAAGGAGTCGTCGTCTATCTGAAGCTCTTTTCTGGAGAAATCAAAAAAGGAGATAAGCTCGAATTCATCAATACAGGAGCGAAAATCGAAGCCCTCGAAGTCGGTTGTTTTCGGCCGAAATATTCACCCACCAATGTCCTCTACGAAGGAGAAATCTGATATGTCGTCACAGGGCTCAAGTCAATCATCGAAGCACGCGTGGGAGATACGATTTTTGCTGGAGCACCCGAATCGAAGCACGCGATCAAGGGATTTAAGCGAATTACCCCATACATCTACGCAGGAATCTACCCCGTCGATACGGACGAATATCCGAAAATGAAAGATGCCATGGAGAAACTCATGCTGAATGATTCTTCCCTCGTCATCGAACACGAAGCCTCGCCCGCGCTCGGATATGGATTTCGATGTGGATTTCTCGGACTCCTCCATCTCGATATCGTAAAAGAACGCCTCTGGCGCGAACACGATATGGATGTGATTATCACGAGTCCTCAGGTAACCTATAAGGTCCTCGTTCCAGGCGATAAGTGTGCGAATTATCCTCGAGCCAATCCAGAACTCGTCGAACACGAAGGGAAAACCTGTACCTATCTCTGGATTTCGAATCCCGAAGACCTCCCAAAACCAGGAACCTATATCCAGATCGAAGAACCGATCGCCAAGGTCGAAATGATTACCCCGAACGAATACATCGGAAACCTCATGCAACTCGCTCAGGAACGACGTGGTGTATTCAAGAACCAGACCTACCTCGACGCTAATCGGGTCGTCCTCCACTATGAAATCCCGATGAGCGAACTCGTCGGCGACTACTATGATGATCTCAAGAGTCTCTCTTCATGATATGCGAGCCTCCACTATGAACCACTCCGATTCCAGGAAGATGATATCGTGAAGCTCGATATTCGTGTCGCAGGAGAACTCGTCGATGCCTTTTCGATGATGGCACACCGTACTCGTGCTCGCTATCTCGGAGGACGAATCTGCGAGAAACTCAAGGAAAATATCCCGAAAGCACAATTCGCGATTGCAATCCAAGCGGTCGTCGGGAATGATGTGGTCGCGCGTGAAGATATTTCTGCTCTTCGAAAGGATGTAACCGCGAAGCTCTATGGAGGAGATATCACTCGAAAACGAAAACTCCTCGAAAAGCAAAAAGAGGGAAAGAAAAAGATGAAACAATTCGGACGCGTGAGTATCCCGAGCGAGACGTTCGTGAATATACTGAAGAAATAAGTAGAGATACTTTTACTTACTAAAAAATAATCCACCATTTGGTGGATTATTTTAACAACATGAACAGCATTCATGTACATCTCATGAAATATCTAAAATTTTCTGTATTACTCTACATCTTGGATACATCAAACGATGAGCATGATCTGAAATCATATTTGGAAGTCAATAACTTTTTATATATGAAGCTGGGGTATCTCATTGATCGAATCTTATTCTCCGTACTTCATCTTCCGAAAAAAGATTCCGTTGTAATCACCATGCTAAGTGTTCAGGATAGCTTATATGATCCGCTTCTCTTTTACGAGCATCCAAATA
>CAZDFE010000162.1:0-2484 GCA_964504755.1 uncultured Candidatus Peribacteria bacterium | reverse complement strand
AAAACTGGAGATACTTTCTCATAAAATTCCATATCCTTATCCGTGATCGGAAAAGAGATTCCACAGTGTTTACAGACTTTGGTTTCTACGAGGGTTTCGTTTGGAGGGATAGGGAACATAGGAAAATGAGTTATTTTCTAAACATGGAACCTTAATGAACTACTTTTTTCTGATAACATTCCTCACAGTACACGATTTTGCCTGATGTGGGAGCATACGTAGTCATCATATTTCTTTCGCAGGCATCACAGGATCGAGCATAGAGTTTTTGTGAATTTCGTATCTTCATGCGATCGGAGTGTCGTTGATCAGGATGCCTTCTTGGTACAGAAAGAGAATGTTTCCTATAAAAATCCAATTCTTGCTTGGTAATACGAAATGGTTTTCCTGTTACTTCACACTCTATGGCCCAATTCAGGATATCATCTGGAATCTTCGAGATATCCTCAGGAAGCTGTTTTGCGAGAATTTTTTTCTCAAGCCTCGGAAATGGAGCTTCGTAGTCAGACCAGAAGAATCATTCTACAAGAGCTTCTTCCTTTTCTCGAGGAAAATATTCGGTAGCTACTGTTTCGTTGTATCCAAAAGGGCTCATACTACTTGGAAAAAATTCTCCCCATTCCCCATTTTTCATCATGTGAATTATAATTCTTGGAACGAGTTCCTCATATTCTTCTTTGGTATATTGCGTATTGAGGATGCAATAGGATTTATTTCTTAAGCCAACACAACCGAAACAATCATGCGATCCAAAACAAGAAATACAATATACCATTCATGTTGATTCCCAACAAATAGCACAAAAGCAATTTTGTGACACATTAATACCTGAATTAATAGTCTCGTATATGAGAAACGCGTCTCTTCATACCGTCGAACAATCCATGATTTCCTTTGCATTTCTCCAGATATGTTCCGAATATTTACAATCTTCTGCATCATATGCATGGAAACACGAAATACAGTTTTTCACCGATTTCATATAGTCTCAGGAACTATTTTCTGACAGAGATATGTGTGCATATTTTTTAATAGAGCGCTTTGCATGTTGTTCGAATTCTTGCTGAAGCTGATGTATAGAAAAAATACGGTATTGCTCTAATTTTAGAAAATATTCTTCTCGTGTATGGGGTTGATTGAAAATATAATACTCTTTATTCACGAGATTCGTCGATCCGATACAATGAGAACACCCAACACAGTTTTCTAAAAAAAGAGAGTTTTGGCAATTATCACAGTTATTCGAATAGAATAAATTGAAGCATCCGAAACAATCCTGAATTTCGTACGAACTCTCGCATTCATGGCAAAAAGAAACATCGATACAATCGTTACACTTTTGGAGCCAATATCCATACAAACAATCCTCATTATTACTACTTTCGATAACGATGTAACAGTTTTTACAGTCAGCACTGAGGTTAATGTACTGGGAATTCTCATTATTTGATCCGACGAGGGCAAGTTTCGGAACCGTGTCGAAAAGTAGCTGAAATTGTGAAAAAAATCATTTCGTTTCATCAAAAACACATCCATATGAAAGTGGATTCCAATGATCACTCCACCAATAATCCTGACTAAAAACAGGGTATGACGTATCGGGAGCATAGATAGAAATGATATCTTTTCCTGTCGCATCACACGTTCGTTTATAGAGCTTTCTCTCATTTCGAAATGAGAGCCTGCGTTGCTGACGGCAGTCCGGACAGAACGTCGGAGGTGGGATGAGATAACGGATTTTATCTCACTCCTGTTGTATCCGTCATTCTGAGCTTGCGAAGAATCCAGTTGTACCTGTAGAATCCTGAATCCTTCACTCCGCTCAGGATGACAGAGCAGGAAATATCGGGCTCACTTTCTCATAGAATTCCAAGTCCTTATCCGTGATCGGAAAAGAGATTCCACAGTGTTTACAGATTTTGGTTTCTACGAGGGTTTCGTTTTGGAACATATACAATGATTTTGAGAATTAAAATGAACCGATAACCTCCCTCTCATAACACGCCTCACAGTAGACTCTCTCTGGTCTCTCAGGACTATAGGTAGTAATCATATCCTTTCCACATTTATCGCATTTTCGTTCGAAGAGTTTCCTAGGATTCCTCATCTTCATTCGATCTAGGTGTCTCTGAT
The DNA here is from genome assembly GCA_964504755.1 of uncultured Candidatus Peribacteria bacterium. GTDB lineage: Bacteria > Patescibacteriota > Gracilibacteria > BD1-5 > UBA2023 > CAZDFE01. The sequence goes on along the minus strand of CAZDFE010000162.1, from coordinate 351 downwards.
CTGGATGTCTTCTTGGTATTGGGAGATGATGTTTCCTATAGAACTCGAGTTCTTGTGGAATGATACGAAATGGTTTTCCTGTCACTTCACACTCTATAGCCCAATTAAGGATATCATCTGGAATCTTCGAGATATCCTCTGGAAGTTTACTTGCTGGAATGATCTTTTCCACTCGAGGGAATGGAGCTTCATAGTCTGACCAGTTAAAAATAGGTCAATGAAGGAATGTTTCTGTTGTTTCGTCATCGCGAACGAAGTGTGGCGATCCAGAGGTTTCAGAAGACAAAGAACCCTTAGGAACACTGGATTGCTTTGTCGTTTCGTGTCGCTCCACTTCTCGCAATGACATAG
>CAZDFE010000161.1:0-2504 GCA_964504755.1 uncultured Candidatus Peribacteria bacterium | reverse complement strand
GGATATATCTTGGTGCAAATGGTCGTAACGAATGAAAGTTGGTATATCGTTCGAAATACGCCGAATGTAACTGGATTTCTGGGTGCCGGTACCGTTCCAGTACCAGTTCGTGGGGAAGAACTCGAAAAACTGAAGGGAATTCTCACAGAAAAAAGTGAAGAATATAAGACCGATATGCAAGTGGGTGATTATGTAACGGTCCGAAATGGTCCATTCGAAGGCAGTGAAGGGAAAATTATCGAAGTCAATACCAATAAAGGTATGATAAAAATGATGATTAATCTTCTTGGTCGTGATACTCCTGTAGAGATCGAGTTCGGAAGCGTAAAGTCAAAAAAATAATATACTTATCCGTTGATCATGCGTATTGCTCTTATTTTCCTTTCACTCATCGCGCTGATTTTTATAGGAAGCATCTCGTGGTCTCTCATCAATCAGTCGGAGTGAATACTCCAAAAAAAAGGAACCACTAGTATCGATACCCCTATAGAAGTAGAAACTCTGAAATATCAGATAAAAACCGAAGAACGTCTCGAAAAACTCAACGCCCTTGTGGAAGAGCTGGCAAAGAAAAATGGATGAATCTCGCAGAGTATTCCCATCGAATGAACCGCTTCATGAAACAGTACTCAGAGTACACCCACTGAAACAAAAACTATAAAGATATCTGGAAAGTTCCTCGCGCGCATTATGCCGACAGCAACGCTTTCACTTATCGGTAATACAAGTGGAATCTTCGGACTTCACATATTCGATCTCAATACCCAGTACTCTACCTACGAAGATCCGAAAATGGGAATGAAAATTATTGCAACCGAAATGACGTACGACACGCTCCTGAAAAATATGTATGCTGTAGGAAAGGAAGTATATAGTATCAATGAAACGAAATGATTTCCCTGACGTGCCTTCTATGTGAATCCACCGAAAGGAGATAACCTAGTCAGAATCGTATTCGAATCAGAAAATCAAGCCATTGCTATCGAAATCATAAAAACAAAATTTCCAGTCCTAAAATCCCTACTTCTCAAGGAAGAAACAAAAAATACCCTCCCCGCTAAGAAAAAATAATCCACGTACTTTTAATCCCTATCTTTTTCTCCTATGTCTGATAAAAAAACACTCCTTACCCGTGAAGGACTCGCTGAGCTTCAGGAAGAACTCCGATTCCTTCGCGAAGAAAAGCGTGTAGAAATCGCTGAAAAGCTCAAAGAAGCTATCTCTTATGGAGACCTTTCGGAAAATGCAGAATACCAAGAGGCTCGCGATGACCAGGCACAAGTAGAACTTCGTATTGCTGAACTCGAAGAACTCCTCAAGCCTGGAAACTACGAACTCATCGATGAAGAAAAGAGTGGAAAACGAAAAAAGTCTGGAATTAACGTCGGAAATACCGTAACTCTCCAGGACGAAGAAGATACGATTGTTACCTATACGATCGTAGGTTCACAAGAAGCGAACATCTTCGAAAACAAAATTTCAAACGAATCACCAATCGGAAGTGCTCTCATCGGGAAAAATCCTGGAGATACTGTAACCGTAACCGCACCATCTGGACAGAAACAATACTCTATCACTGAAGTAAAATAATATGTTCACCGAACAGCTACATTCATACTTTTTTGAATATACGCTCACGATCCCATTTTTTTCGCTTCTGGTAGCTATCCTCGTAAAGGGCATAGTCCATGCAATTAAGGGGAGATTTACCATATCGAAGATGCTCGGTTCTGGAGGAATGCCATCGGCACATTCGACCTTTGTTATCGCACTTTCTACTGCGATCGGGATAGAACATGGTGTATGGAGTGATCTTTTTATGATCTGTCTTGTATTCTCGATTATCATTATCTATGATGCTCTCAATGTTCGGTTCCAAGCAGGCCTCCATGCAAAAGCACTCAATACCATTGCTCATGACACAGGTTTCCAGTTCAATGAATCTATCGGGCATACTCCCATAGAAGCCATTGTGTGAGGTATTATCGGATTTTCGACCGCCGCTATTCTCATGAGCATATAAAAATTCCCGCTTCTGGCGGGAATCTCTTTTTTAGAAATATCTTTTTCCTATGTTTTCTATCCACGATGAAGCTCGAGTGATCGAACTCCTCGAATCTCACGGTCATAAAAAATTCCGATATGCACAGATCGAAAATGCAATTTATAAAAATTTCATTACCGATTTTGAAATGATAGAAACCCTTCCGAAAGAAATTCGAACTATCCTTACGGAAAACTGTTTGTATCAATCACTGAGAATTCATTCCGAAGTCACGAGCGACGACGGCCAGACTACAAAATTCCTCTTTAAGACGCATGATGATAAAATGATCGAAGCCGTCATTATGCGACATCGATCGGGGAGAAATACGCTCTGTGTAAGCTGTCAGGCAGGATGCCCTATGGCCTGTAGTTTTTGTGCGACGGGGAAACTCGGACTCATACGAAATCTGGAATCCCACGAAATCGTAGAACAAATGATGATCGCAGCGCATACCCTC
>CAZDFE010000160.1:0-2520 GCA_964504755.1 uncultured Candidatus Peribacteria bacterium | reverse complement strand
CTGTAGTTTACCCCACCAGCACTCACATAACTCCTCCAACCAGATCCCGTAAACTGATCATAGAGAGCATTATATTGCGTTCGATCCCCTCAAAGAGCATCAGGAAAAAGAATATCCACAGCCGATCGAGCACTTCCTGCCTCATAGAGGGAAGTAATCTTGGTTTTTGTGGGAGCTATGAGAGCACGTCGAGCGAGATGTTCTGCCTTCTCATACGTCCAGTTCGAAGCCGTTTGATCTGTATTTACGGCTCACGAATGTATCGGAATAATAATCTGTAATCCGATCAGGAGAACTAGAAAAATGGAAACAATCGACCGAAGATTCATATTGTACATATATGAAAAGTAATGACAAGTGCATCCTAGTAATTTTATAGTATACGTCAAGTAAAAATACTATAACCAAACTACCGTACTGTATTTATAACTTTCCCCTATTGTTCGGAATATTTCTCGATATTTGAATCAAGGGGGATATAAACCAAATTGCTGCAATTGTAACAAGATCATGTAATATTGAACTTGAATGTACTATCACGATCGATATAATCGAACAGTGTATATTTATTTCTAAACTTACCATTCTATGGAACCAATATGTAGTGATCAGGATTGGATTCGCATTTCTGATACACTCAGAATAGCATTCAAACAGGAGCTTTCCGTGATAAAAAACAAAGACCTATCAGATCAGATCAGAAAAATTCCCTATCTTATGAGCCTATTAGATACCGTCGCTTCTCTTCGTGGACAAGATGGTGCATTTTTCGATATTCGACCACCCATCCACGGGGATTTACAGAATATGTTGTATTCTAATGAATCCGCTTGTATGTGAGCATTTTATGAATATCTGAAATCCCTGCAAGCACTTTGACACGAGTCAAAAATACAAGATGTGCTCAGTAACCATTTTATTCATTTTTGGTTTCCGAAAAATACCGCTCTCTAGTACAACATCTTCGAATCGAGTCGTGGTTTCTGAATATAGGCCATAAAAAAACTCCATATATTCGTATGGAGTTTTTCGTTTCATTATTCATGTAGGGGGATGCTGTCTTTCCTTCATATTCCTGGACGAAGCATGAGATACAAACAGAATGCAACCATAAGATATATGGAAATCCTACTGATCCATATAAGGGTAATGAGTGAAATATTTTCCCTATATAATGCCATGATAGAAAGGGTGGTAACCCCCGTAAGTACGAACAAGAATAGTACATATATTCGGTATTCCCATATTCCCGTACTTCAGAAATCATGACATCGTTGCACGATATACTTCGGTAAAAAAAGAAATAGTATGACACTAAATATCCAAAGTCGTAAAAGTCAATTGATAACATCCGCCGTTTCGAGAAATCGTAAAGCATCGAGGGGATTCTGAGGCATGATTCCGAGAAGAAAATCCGTTACTACAGACCCGAGATATGGATCTATGAACCAAATGATGAAAAATGCTATAAATATAACCCCACTGGATCGTAACAGAAATTGAGGTCGAGAGAGAGAAACTTCGATTTTATTCGAGCTACCTGACTCCGAAGTGGCAATACAAGGCATTGTGAGAGAGATTAGGAAGTTATAATTACAACAAAAAAACATACACCCTAGGAAAGAGACACGAGAAAAAGTATATACTATTTTATTTACTTTACCAAAAACTATTCCCAGAAAATAAGAATATCGCACTATACCAGTACGCGTACCATCAGAATCAGTCCGATCACGAGAATAATACTTGCCGAAAGAATCGAAGAATATCGTGACAATACATGAAATCGCTGGTATGAATGCGCTCGAATATACTCTATGCCAAAAATAATTACCATCAAACAAAGGAAAATACCCAATCCCACACCGAAAATAAGCCCAGGAATCCATGAAAACTTTCCGAGAGAAAAAAGAAAAAAGAATAAACTCCAACCAAAACTACACGGCGCAAGTCCAGCAATAATTCAGAGTATCCAGATGTGTTTTTTTTGATACAAACCACAAGAATCAGATAGAGGTTGTGACCTGAGTGCTCGATACAGGAGTCACGATCACAGGAATACTAGAAGTACGGGGCTTATTTTTTGGATATATCCCATGACCGTGATCGGATCTGAGAATGCCATAAATACCTGCATAGCCACAAACAAGAGAATAATATCGATAATATGTGTGGCAGAAAAAATCAGAGCAAATCCAATCGCCTGTCATCGTGACGTTCGTTCATCCACCAACACTGAGGACAGAAGTGTTTTCGCATGGCCTGGACCCAGAGCATGTAAGAATCCTAGTGCCACTGTCAGTCAAAATATAAACAGAAAGTCTCCATAATCCATCTCACCCTCTGGTACCATACGCGCTATTTTCTCCATCAAGAGACGAAATGATGCTTCACCCGATGTTCCGCTCGAGAGATCATACGAAGATCATTTTTGTATATTTTTCTCGGAAACCCCTTCTTGAGCGATCGAACGTGCTGGACGGGGTATCACTGCTGGATACCGATCGCGCGGTGCTTGCC
>CAZDFE010000159.1:0-2566 GCA_964504755.1 uncultured Candidatus Peribacteria bacterium | reverse complement strand
GAGTTCGGTAATAAAACTGTAAAAGAGAATGCTTCGACGATCAATAAGGTGGCATGAGGAGCGGGTTCCATGAAAGCAGTCTCGAACTTTCTCGGACAGATACCATTTCTGCGTATCGAAAAAACTACCATTCCCGTGAATGTTCCATGGATTGCACCAAATGAACTCGATCGATATGCACGAGCACTTCAGTCCTATAAGGCTGAGATCGAAGCCAAAAAAGCAGTCTGGTGTAATGGGGCCTTTGATCTTTCTTGTTTGGACTCGAAAACGAGCACTCAGATGGGGGGACTCACGAGTAGTATCGAACAGAATCTCGCTCGAATCGAAGAGTATAAACGATTCCCCCAGAAGCTTCAAAAATACATTACCTGGAAACAACGATACATTACCCAGCTCATCTGTAATGTGAATATGATCGAACAGGTAACCGTGGGTTGGATGCGAGATAATGGACTTCGATTCCGTAAATGGGCAGAATTCTACGTACTCCTGAAGACTGTTGTTACCACATGGCAGCCAATGATTGATATTTTTAAGAATGCGGAAGCTCAGTGTAGCGTATGTCGGAATGAGCGCTATGATGCGAAGTATTTCCTCTTTAAGCTCATTAGTGCTCTGATCCCGAGTTTGCCGATTCTCCAGTTCCCAAGATGGCCAAATATTGTTCTCAATCTCTCTGACATTCGTCTTGCTATGTCGGTCAAGGTTCCTGAGTTCGTATTTAATGTTCGTCCGATCCGACTGCCGAATCTGCCAGCACTCGGACTTCCGGGTATGCCAACCGCGAATCTCGCTCTCCCGAGGCTCGATATACTTCCGCCGATTCCTGTCCTTCCCGATCTTCCTGATCTTCCATCACTTCCTCGTATCCAGTTCCCGAATCTTCCGCCCCCACCGAAATTACCGAAACTGTTTGGTTCGGTGCAAGCAATGCTTCGAATTCTCGATCTTTTTCAGAAGGTCCGATGTTATGCGCAGAAAACCGTACTCGTACCTGAGTGGAGAGCAGGGGATGTTATCGCACAGCGAACTGAACGACAATGAACACTCCCGATCGACTTCCTGAAGCTACAATTTCCACAATTCGCGATTCCTGCTATTCGAGAGATTGGTGTTTCTTCACATGTGAACTTCGAAGCTCGTTCCGAGTTTATCGCTGAATACGCGAAAACGTCAGTAAAACCGATCAATAGTTTTGCCACGGATCTTTCGAATTCTCTCCCAAAACAGGTGGGAAGTGATGTTAATATTTCGACCCCATCGAACGTGCAATTCAAGCTCGAATCCTCGAATGATCTCTATAATCAGACCCTGATGGATATGATGGCAGGGCTCCATAAGGATGCTCGTGAAGAATACTGAGTGGATGAATTCTATCGATATATTCGATTGCAAATGGCGAGTGCAGGACTCAATATCGATACTCTCGATCGTTCGATGCGAGCTGCGCGTATCGAATCTGATGAAATTATGAATGATTTTATTACGACGCGTTCTGAATCATTTCGTCTGGCTCAAAAATATCTTGAGGCAGAAATCGCCGATACCAAGGAGCTCGAGAAAATGATTGATCAACTCGCAGTATCACCAAAAATTCTCTCAGAAAATGAAACGATTCCATTCGCACAGTTTGTGAGTCAGACACCTCATTCGAGCGATGTGTACCTTGATCGCTATCAGGCATATGTAGATACAAAAACGATACCTCCAACTTCGCTCGATCTCGAAGAGGCGGATACAAATGATCTCGTAAGTTCTATTCGTGGAAAGATCCGACGCCTCGCTGATACCTCAGTACTACCAGATACTTCATCAGCATCACTTGCGAGTGGGTATTCACCGAATCTCCAAGGAATATATATCCTAACGCCAAGTGGTATTCAGACGCGATTATTCGATTATATCGATCCTCTCGTCGGTACTGAGACAACGGATGTAGTAGATATTGATCAGGATGGTGATCAAGACTATATCACACTCATGGATGGCGCACTCTATGTGAAATACAGCCATGCACTGAGTCCATCGAAAATTATTGATACCTCTCTGCAAATGGTTGAGGGAAATGAATACCTCGTTCCGAGTGCACCGAATTTCTTTGTTGAGAGTGTGGCTGCTCCAGGAAAACTCCATCTCTCATTTGCACCAGCAAGATCGAGTGATACCTCTTTTCGACTCGAATTCTTCGATCGTTATATCGAGTGGGATCATGTATCCATCGGACTTCATGATGAAAACATACATCCAAGATCGATTATTGATTTTGCAACACTTTCTCCATCGACGACAACGGATTCTATGAGCGTGACCCCGGTAGATCAAGTACTTGGTGGTGTTTCGGGGGATCCGACAGGATTTGTACTTCAGGGGCAAAAGGTATCGATTATTTATCCAGGAGAGTCCTTTACTCTCACGGCAGGGAGGCCTATCTATACCGGGAAGTCTCAGACTCGACTCGTCTACGATACGGCGACCGAGACGGGAGTGGTATTGCAGCTGAAGCCATGGACGAAATACGTGTTCCACTCTAGTATTTCTGGAAATGTTTCCCAAGGAAAACTCT
>CAZDFE010000158.1:0-2579 GCA_964504755.1 uncultured Candidatus Peribacteria bacterium | reverse complement strand
TATTTCTATTTTCTCTATAGCATCCAATGTTAACAAACGAAGCTTTCGATCAAAAACATAAGTATCCAGCACTATATCAAAACTCGTATTAGCATGAAAAGTGTTATCTTCCGATTGAAAGTACTTGCAATATCCGGTAAAACGGAAGTATCCTATATGTTCTAGTTTATGGACAGCAGAATCAGTATCATTTATAATGAGTCCTCTCTCTTGAAGGAGTTCTATTTGTTCCTGGATGTTCTTGGGAGGTTTGGTGTACTGCATGGATGGAATGTGTTGTATTGTATGGAATTTCTTACTTTTTGGAAGCGGATTTTCTAGACTTAGGGACCGGATCCGATGTAAAAAATTTGACTTCTGGACCAATATTGGATATACTGCCCTTACCAATATTCACCGGGCGAAAGCTGGCTGGTGAATTTTTTTATGCTTCATTGTCCTGGACCAGTCTCCCTGCGAATGCCTCTTCGAGGAGACTCTGTCGAAGTGTCTCGAGGTCTCGGATATGTGCCTCATATTCTGTCCGAAGTGCCTCTGTCCCCGCGAATACTCGATCAAGGTGTGCAACGATCTCGTGCTGGCGAGGGAGAGGTGGGAGAGGTATTGGAAATTTTCTCATTGTCTTGAGGGAAACATTTTTGATAGTTGTTCCTGTGAGTTCTTTATTCGCATATTCCATAAAATATGGGCTCATAAAAACATACTTTATGTAGTACTTATCAACATTTTCCTGAATATTAAAATAGCAAGCACTTTTCCCTAAAACTACTTTTTCATTGTCGTAAAATGCAACATTTCAGATTGTGCCATTAATAGAAACCAATATAGTTCTATCGTTTAAGGGCTTTTTATACTTTTCATATTCATCGATTGAGACTTTTTTCGTATCAGCTTTTATCAAGATATTTCAGTCATTCAAGTTATTTCAATTGATAAAATAATATCCTCAGTTTTCATCATATTTCGGAGTTCCGTGTAATCCATCACCGAGTACAGAAGTGATATCTATGAGCTTTACTTTCACATATTCACTCTTATCGAAAATATCCATCAACACACTCTTCCTCATATTCTCCACATCTGCGATATTTGCTCGGAGGAGAGATATCTGCTCATCGATACTCGCGAAAGCTGAGTCGAGGCGAGCGACGATGCGAGACTGGGTGGAGATGGGTGGAAGAGGAAATCAAATATCTTTAATTTGTCTACTAGAAATATGTTTAACCGTGACAAAAGGTGTAACTTCCTCTATTTCTTTTAGATATTTATTGATTCAATAAAATAGAAACTTCGGCAAGATAGATTCATGATACTTAATTATGCGACAAACTCGTTGGTTTAATAGAGCATCTGAATTATTCCACTCGTAACATCGAAATTCTCAATCCATTCAAATTAAATAATCTCATTTTCTTACTATAAAATTTTCCTTTATATCTCATTTATATAAAGTCTGAATTGTGCTATTTTTTAAATCGCGAATTCTAATAATTGGGAATCAATCAACATCAGAAAAAAGATTTGCATCAAAAGCATATCCATTTTGGATATCACAGATTTCGGAGAGTTTTTTTGTGGGGTACATGGTTGCGCTTATTTTTAGTTATATTGCACTAATGAGTATTTTTTCTCTTTATAGAGCCATTTTCTTGGTGCTTTATGGTTGCGCTTATTTTTAGTTATATTGCACTAGAGGCTATATATAGCATTTACATCTCTTTGAGATTTTGCATGTCTCTCGATGAGTCAACTATCTATCAGCTTACCGAGATTGTATCGGACTGTCCTCTCAGGTATATGGAGTAATTCCGCTATCTTATGAAGGGTAAGCTCATTATATTGAGTGAGAAGTATGATGATGTGTTTTGCTGTATCTGAATAAGATGGAAACTCCTTTTCTATTCTCTGTCTTTTTTGTTCTGAAATCACTCTATTATCAGAAAGAGTATTATTCTTGAGTACCAGTGTTACGATCTTATTCTCATTGGTATATATAGGCTCTGTCATGAAATACTTTTGCATGCTCTCAAAGATACGTTTTACTCACTCATTTAGCTCTCGTACATATCAAAAATCATTGAGTATTCTCGCAATTCTCGGATTTCGTGCATAACGATGCGTTTTGATATTCTCAGGGGTAACAAAAGATGGAAGAGGTCCAGAATTCGATATTTCCAATCTGTCATCAAAGTGTTTTATGAGAGTGACATTGCCATGAAGATTGTATGATCTATGGGTAAGTGCATTTACTATTGCTTCGAGCCATGCTTCTTCAGGGTATTCCGCTATTTTTCGGAATTTTCATTCCGATAAATCTAAGAAGTAGTAATCTTTCAAAATATTTTTAAAAAATAGTCGAAGTAGTTCAATAATACGAGGAATAGGGCCAATAAACCTCTCATCTTTTATTATATTTAAAGCTGTCCCCGTTTGCATACTGATACCATCATAGCGCACATATCGTAAAGAAGCCGATGGTATATATTTTTCTGGATCCTCTGCAAAAAGAAGGACTGCGGAATTTCTATAAAAATACTTACAATCTTTAAAGATTGCAAGATATCTATTCACCAGAATAT
>CAZDFE010000157.1:0-2590 GCA_964504755.1 uncultured Candidatus Peribacteria bacterium | reverse complement strand
CTTCTTTATAGTCCCCATGAAATCGAACTTTCGAACGAATCACGTCTTTTTCGGGTTGTTGGAATCGTAAAATCGGGGAAGACATAGTATAAATAAAGAAAATAGCTCTCCTTCAAGGACAGCTATTTATAAGAATTTTTGGAGGCACCTGCCGGAGTCGAACCGGCCTCCACAGCTTTGCAGGCCGCTGTATAACCGCTCTACCAAGGCGCCAGAGAGGAAAGGACTTGCGCATTATACAAAAATCGAAGAAAAAGCAAGCGGATATTTCAGGCGATGGTAGGGTTGCAAAGAAAATTATTTACAGACGAAGGTTTTCAGAAGTTCTGTATAGATATCAGGACTTTTATCGAGTGCGAGAGAAAAATGAAGCAAGTACACTTGTGAACCACATACTCGTGCGGTCTGGACAAACTTCATACGAGGACTCGTCTGATTATACCGAGCTTCGAATACATAGAGTCGCGATACCTCTTCATCAGAGAAGATAAATTCTTTATCCTGAAGTTTTGTATATTCAAGGTAATTTTTACTCGTCTGAAGACTATTTAGTTCTGCGTATCGCTTCGAAGTAATAAGGGAAGTAAGCGTATCCTGCATAATAATCAGATTATTCGAGAATCCATACTTCACTTCTGGGGAAACAAAAGCAAGGAGAATACTTCCATGACGTGGAGCTGGAATATTTTGAGGTTGAGCTGCAACCCATGTTTTTGGAACTTGCATTTGGAATGTCTTTTCTTCATGCAAAATCGTATTATCAGTACTTTCTGTCTGGGTTCCGGGCAAACTACAAGCAGAGAGAATAATCAGAAGACTCGCAATAAGAAAACGCATAGGTCAGAAAGAAGAAAGACTAAATCGTAAAATGAGCAAATAATGCTATCCCAACAAAAAGAATCAAAAACACTCCCACTCCATATTTCAATACATGCCTATTCGGAGCATATACCGCGAGTCCATATTCTAAGAGAGAATAGAGAAACCAAGCTACCACAAGAATCAAGAGTGAGTACGCATGGAAGGAAATTTGAGAAAGAATCGAAAGTGAAAATGGACCAAAAGAAAATCCTCCAACCGTAAAGAGAAAGGATGTAAAATAGAATGCGATCGCGAAAGCGAGTACTCTTTTCGCAACCAAGAGGCTGAGTTCATTATATTCTACTGGATTTTTTACGAGTCGTTCGTGTATGTCCTTGATTTTAGGCATTTTTCTTTATAATGGCGACGTTATTATATAGAAAAATGTCGCTCACACAAGATAAAATCATCCGCTTACGGAAACTTACTGCCCTCTTTGGAAACAAAGAAATCAGCATCGACAGTGTACTCGATTCTTTCGATTCATTGAAAGATATTGAAATCAGGGCAGATATTCGAACCACTCGAAGTGGAAAAAGAATACTCCTTCCACGACCAGACATTGTAGTAATGTCCACAACTCCATCCGATGAACTCCTCGCTTGTTCGAAACAACGAGTCATTGGTCATCAGATCGCACTCGGTAGCATTATGCACGGAGAATAATATTTTTGCTTTTTTATCTCAATTTTTCATGAATTCTCGTTTTCTTCTCCTTTTTATATACGCCCTTTCACTCTCTCTTCTTGTCCAGATATTTTTCTTCCCACAAGAAAATAAAAAAATTGCCACTGAAAATAATATTATACTTCAGGTAAAAGATGACACTGTAACGATCCCGAATATACCCCATCTCGAAGTAATCAACCATACGAGTTCTGGCTTTACGATCCATCCATGTACGGATATCCACATTACCATTGATTCAAAGCCACTAACAGATATCGATCAGTATACAAAATTTTGTGCACCCATACTCGTAACAGCAGGAAGTACTCAGACACTTCCATTCTCAGAACTCCATACTGTATTTGCAAATCTTACTGGAAAATACATTATTACGATGCAATCTCCCATGGGAGAACGGACCACATTTTTCGAAATGGAGTCACCGAGCGCGATTCGATCGTTTCTGGCAACCGTTTTCTATGAACCAATCTATAATCTCTTTGTCGGACTTCTCACGGTCATTCCTGGACATTCTCTCGGATGGGCTATCGTAGTGATTACCCTCGTGATTCGACTCATTCTCCTCGTTCCCCAGCACCACATGCTCACGAGTCAGAAAAAACTCCAAGTCATCCAACCAAAAATCAAAGCCCTCCAAACCAAATATAAAGACGATCAGGCGAAACTCGGGATGGAAATGCTCGAACTCTATAAAAAAGAAGGGGTAAACCCGATGGGTTCATGTCTTCCACTCCTTATCCAAATGCCAATTCTGATCGGACTCTACTGGGTAATTTCTGGTATTAATGATCCCTCGAATTTCTATCATCTCTATAGTTTCTTTACCACATTCGATCCAAATAGCATCAGTACTCAGTTTTTTGGAATCGAACTCCATCAGGTTGGAGGCATTATGGGTGGTATTTTTGCCCTGGTACTTGCTTTTATCCAGTGGATTCAGGCAAAACTCTCATTCTCATACAATCCTCCTCCTGCCAAAAAAGAAACCACCGATACCGAAATTACTCCCGCAGAAGCCATGCTCGATCCGAATATGATG
>CAZDFE010000156.1:0-2615 GCA_964504755.1 uncultured Candidatus Peribacteria bacterium | reverse complement strand
ACTTTACTCATGCCGAATACGAAAGCTGCAAAAAAAGCACTGAAAGTGAGCGTAAAAAAACGTTCTCGCAATCGTCGATTCCAGGAACTCACTAAGGAGAGTGTTAAGGCTCTCGAAGCACTTCTCGCAACCACTCCTCGCGATGAGAAAAAAATTGCAGAAGCACTTTCTGCCGTCTACTCTCGTATTGACACTCTTGAGAAAAAGAATATTCTCCACAAGCATACTGCTGCTCGTCGTAAGTCTACTTTTGCTCGAGCGGTAAAATCCGTTAACGCATAATTCATGAATCGACCCCTTCCACAGAAAAAAAACGAGAAACGAATCAATGATTCGATTATAGCTCGTGAACTCATGGTTATCTCTGATTCTGGAGAACCTCTCGGAAAGATGTCTCGTGATGCTGCCCTCAATATGGCAGGAGAACAAGAACTCGATCTCGTCGAAATGGGACTTCAAGATGGAATCGTACTCGCAAAAATTATGGACTATGGCAAGCATCTGTTCAAACAACAGAAGCAACAGTCCCATAATAAGAGCAATGCGAAGAAAACCGAAGTAAAAACCATGAAGCTTACGTATAAAATCGGAGAACACGATATTGATATACGGAAAAAACAAGCAGAGAGTTGGGCAAAAGAAGGACATCCCATGAAAATCATACTCCAACTTCGTGGTCGTGAAAACCAATACGAAGATCTGGCTCAGGATAAAATTAATGAATTCATTACTTCTCTTGAGAATGTGTACAAGAAAGATGCCAATCAAAAAGTAGCAAAACAAGGAAATACATTCAATATCACCTTGTATCCTAAGAAATAACTCATTCCTATTCTTCTAAATTCCTTTCTATGAAACTCAAAACCCTCTCTAGTGCGAAAAAACGTGTAAAAATCTCTGGTAGTGGAAAATATATCCTCAATAAAACAGCAAAGCGTCACCTCCTCAAAAATAAGTCATCAAAGGCAAAAGGACGTGATAAGTATGGTCATGTTGCTCCAGAGGCAAACCTCCTCGAATGTCGTCTTTCTCTCCCATACGGAAGATAGTATACTCCTTTTTTGAAACTATTTTATAATTCCTCTCTCCTAGGACTCGTGTAAAACGTGGTGTGATGACACACAAAAGACATAAAAATATTCTCGCTCTCGCGAAGGGTTTTCGTCGAATGAATGGTAATGTCTACTCTCGAGCAAAGACAGCCATTATGAAGGCTGGTTCCAATGCGTACATCGGACGCAAGGCAAAAAAACGAAACTTCCGTCGTCTCTGGAACGTTCGTATCAATAACGCCGTTCGTCCTCTCGGTATGAACTACTCAACTTTTATTCACTCTATGAATGGAAAAAAGGTAATCCTCAACCGAAAGGTACTTTCCAATATTGCTATTTCTCATCCACAGGTGTTCGAAGCAGTCGTAAACTTCGTAAAATAATCACTCGAAAAAACTCTCGTTCATTCGGGAGTTTTTTTATTCCCTGCATTCACTCTTTTCTCTCGGGAGAAAATATTTTCTGTTGGAAAAGCAAAGAGAACGCATATAATCCGAACCGAAATTATATTTCTTCTATGTTTGATCTGTTACAACAAGCGGATATTTCCGCACTTATTTGGGCTCGAAATCTTCTCGGAAATGAATATGCCTTCTGGATACGTATCGCCTGAGAATCTATAGTGGTGTGGGGAGGAAGCCTTCTCATATTTCTCTGGTTTCGTGGAATCTTTCAGAAACATACAGAACATAAACACCATGCTCTTGAGATTTTTTTTACAATTATTCTCACTTTTATTATCTATAGCATCATTAACTTCGGAATCCCTCCTTGGAGACCAAATCCTCAGGAAGTGGCAGGAGGGATACAAGCGCTTATTCCACATCCGATCGATAATTCCTTCCCTTCAGGACATGCCCTCTTCACCGCAGCTCTCATGATATGAATCTGCCAGAGCTATCGAGTACGATCGCTTATTATCATCACGGCATTGATTGGATTCATCACTGCGAGCGCTCGGGTGATAGGTGGCGTACACTATCCTGGAGACATTCTCGGAGGTTGGATTCTCGGTGGTATTGGGAGCTTTCTGATGTATACCTATATTATCCAGAAATCTTTCTTCCAAACAAAAATCATCCCAGGACTCATTCGTTTCGCTCAATTTTTCAAACTCTAAGTATGTCTCGAGCCCTTATCCCCACCGCGGGTCATATCATCATGCGGCATGGCTCCCATGTTCTCATGATCAAGCGATCGATCGACGTCTCGTGGCCCCTTCAGTGGGCCTTTCCTGGTGGAAAAACCGAGAACGATGAACTCCTCTCCGAATCCGCCGTTCGCGAAACACAAGAAGAAACGGGCGTGGTGATCGATCCGAAAAATATCATCGAGCACGTCATCCTCAATGCTCGATATACGAATGGGACACGAATCTATTATTTCGGCATGATCGAAGAGTGGCTCGGAACTCCCGAAAATATCGAACCCCAGAAACATGACGATCTCGCCTGGTTTCCGATCGATGCCCTTCCTGATAAAATGGTTCCCCACCACCGACTCGCACTCGAAACCCTGCTCAATGATGAATTCTATAAAGAATATGACGTAAATGCATAAAAC
>CAZDFE010000155.1:946-2634 GCA_964504755.1 uncultured Candidatus Peribacteria bacterium | reverse complement strand
CTACATACACCGTACGAAAAAGAGGAGGGGTAGTATTTCCTGCTGTATCAGAAGCTGTATATTCGAAAATATAACTCCCCATAATACTCGTATTGACACTTCCAGAAACACTCACAGAACAATCAATATTATCCGTACAGGTAACACCTGGATCAGAAAATTCAGAGCCAAGTGGAGTGATGAGAATAGATGATCCACTCAAAGTGATTGATGGAGGGGTGATATCAGCCACTGGAGAAACATTCACGGTACGCGTTACTTGAAGTGCTGAGTTTCCAGCTGCATCAATAGCATCATACATAATCGTATACGCACCTGACTGGGATGTATCGACTGAACCCGTAGATATCACACTACAAGTGGGATCAATATCATCCGTACAAGTCGCACCTGGATCAGTAAAGATATCTCCTATCGAAATATTTACCGTGTCACTTCCAGAAAGAGTGATCACTGGAGGAACAGTGTCTCCGTCAGCAAAGGCAGTATCCAGAAAAAATCATGAAAAAATCTGAGTGGAAAATACAACCAATATTAAAGCACTCAGAAAACGACGAAAATCAGAAGAAAAGGAATTCATAATAACAAATTATAGAAAAACAAAAGAACCGAAATACGGATTATGTTCTCGAAATATATTTGTAAATATTCGTATAAAGGATCTCGAGTGCTATGAATTTTTGGGAACTATGTATATGAACAAAAAAGGTATACTAAGCAAAAGTATACTGAATAATATTATTTGCTATTTTATATGAATATGTCTTGTATATTATATAAAAGCTCTTTTTAAATACAAAAGATTCTATTATTCCCCTCATTGATCCATGGCAACATTAGAAAGACGGTCAGCCTCTTTATTTTTTTCACGAGGTATATGTGTATAGGATATAAGACCTCCCCACTGTGTTAATTGTTCCTGAATTTGGAGAAATATTTTCTTGAGTTCAGCATTTTTGATTTTATAATTGCCCGAAAGTTGTTCAATCACGAGTAAAGAATCGGCTCGTAACTCGATCGAGGTTGCACCAAGTTCGATCGCTCGAGAAATACCAAGCAATGCAGCTGTATACTCAGCAATATTATTGGTCGCAATGCCGATATATTTATAGCGTTTTTCACAAATACTTCCATCCGCAGAAGTGATAAAAATACCACAGCCTGATATTCCCGGATTTCCGCGGGATCAACCATCCGAATACACAACAAACTTCATAAATAGAGAGCAATAATAAATTACATCAATTCTTCGAGACGAAGAAAATGTGGTGTAAGATAGTACACGAAAGAGAGTGAATTCTTCGTAACATCCTTCCATTCCATATTTTCGGGCAAAGATAGTATCACAACTGATCATTTCTTCATCGAAGGAACAGAATCTCACGAAAGAAATTGCGCAAATTCTGTAAGATCATCATTATGTCCGACGATCATGAGCGTGTGAGCATCACCCTTCATATGAGTAACAACATCCAAGTGTACCTGATTTGCATCCCGTTTTGATGATGCTGTATTCCCATTATACAAATCCGTTCTATATTCCAGTGGCATTTCAGTGAACTGAGAAGCGATAATACGTGCGGTCTCTCGAGTACGTCCTGATGGACTCGCTATAATCTTATCTGGACGAACTCCGATTAATCGCAGATAGCGAGACACAATACGAATACTCCCCTCCCCCCTAGTGG
>CAZDFE010000155.1:0-936 GCA_964504755.1 uncultured Candidatus Peribacteria bacterium | reverse complement strand
AAGTCGATTCCATCGAACTCCTGAAGCTCGAGCGCTTTTGCATGACGAACGAGAATGAGTTGCTTTTTTTGAGTATGAAACATGGGGGTTATTATAAGAAAATCCCTCCACTTTCAATACGGGGAGGGATTTTTCACTTGCTAAATGACGGATTCAATTCTCTATTATTCTTTCATACTCTCAACTCCACTCACAATCTCAGAAACTTCTTTCGTAATAGCTGCCTGACGGGTTTTATTATACACGAGAGTAAGGGAGGAGGCCTTTTTATTTGCAGAATCTTTCGCATTCTTCATAGCAATCATACGAGCTGCATGTTCCGAAGCTTTCGCCTCGAGAAGTGTCTCATGTACAATTCCATCAAGAATCATCGGAATCGTCGCCTCGACAATCGTATGAATATCTGGCTCTACCATATAATCACCTAAGTATTCATCTTTTGGATACTGACCACCCGCAACCTTCTCGAGAAAAGAAAAAATATCATCACGATTCAGGGGGAAAAGTGTTTTTGCGACGGGAAGCTGTGTAATGGCGGAAATATAGTGATTATATATAATCGTAATTTTTGAATATTTTCCTGTTTTCCATTCTTCGATAATCGTACGAACCATGCGACGAGACTCAGCTGGGGTGAGTGGATCACGTATTTCATCGGAAAAATCCGCCAAGAGAGACTGTCCTGTACGAAGGATAAAATCTCGAGCCCGCTTCCCGATCGTAATATAATCATACTCACGAGTATATGGAGTATCCGAATCATCTCGTACATACTCTGTCGCTTTCTTGTATACATTCACATTGTATCCTCCACAGAGTCCCTTCTGAGAAGCAACGAGAATCACGAGCTCATGTGTTGCAGATGATGGAACAACCGAAAAAGTACCAAGAATTTCTTCTCGATGTGCCACTTTCCCGAGAATACCGAGAGTTGCC
>CAZDFE010000154.1:0-2654 GCA_964504755.1 uncultured Candidatus Peribacteria bacterium | reverse complement strand
GACGAGAGTAATAAATGGCTGTTTCCCATTCGCCGCGCGTAGGGAGTCGATATCCCTTCGCACAGGGACCAGTCGTCCATACACTGTCCGAAAAAGCATTTTTTCCCTGGAATTCGAGACGAGTCGAGAGGCCATTCTGAGAAAGAAACGAAGGCTTCATGTCTCCCGCGAAGAACCACCCTGATTTCACATCAGAACCTTTTGCTTTCGCAGTAGCATTACATCCAGCCCAGACTTGTCCACCGACAATAATATCTCCATAGCCACATCCAGGGTAGGCCCACGTCATCGCGGGAAGAAAAAAAAGTGCTACCAAACCAAGAAGGAAATATTTTGACATACGTTTGTATTAAGTGATTTGTATATACTTAATTATTCTATTTTGTCAAACTAATTTTTCGAATTCTCATGAGAGCGAGCCAGTCAAGCAATAATACCAGAAAGATATACTTTTTTTCCGGCAATAGGATTCACTCCAGAAGTCCCAAAAAGATGAACACGAAGCCAAGGAAAACGTGAGAACAGACGTTTTGCTTCTGGATCATCGACCATACGAAAGAGATACGTATCATGATCGATCTCGAGATGGACTTGATTCGTGGTATCGAGACGACATCCGAAGGTGCCAACATCTTGTTTCGACGCGGTTTCTCGTACCAGAAAAAATTCCATTCCATCAGCATTCTTCTTCGTTGGAATCACTTCATACAGCGTGGTTCCTGCGATTTCTTGGGATAATGCTCGCTGAGCCTCTCGTGAACTCTGAAGCACCTCACTATACTTTTCGATATATTCGATTTCTCGCAGTCGTGAAGCGAGTATCATCTGCTCGACCGAACGCTTCTGGAGTCGTTCGTACCAAGAGAGATTTTTCATATCCGCATTTCGAAATGTTTCCTGAAGTTCCTTCATATATGACGTACTCACACAGAGCACACCATTTTCAGCACTATATCGTTTCTGGGTCGGAATATCCGCATGTGGATCACGTAAGCTCATATCCGAGTCAGGAACGACTCGAATCTGTGGAACGAGGAGCATATCTTTCGCATCGACAAAACGACCAAACCAAGCACGAACATCGGATATTTTTTCAGAATCAGTGGGATCCATTTTTGGCATGAATTTTTGCCCGATTTCGGTAATGACTGCGATCGGAATCGTAATTTCCTGATACTGACCAGAAGCCGTAATATGATCAAAAATGAATTGTTCCCGTTTCTCGAGATTCTCTCGAGTGATGAGCACGTGCTTCCCACGAAGGTGTTCGATCTCTCCACGAGATACCGCGAGCTCGATCCACCGATCAATCCCCTCAGTCACACTTGGATCCATCGGATTCATCATATGGATTCGGATTCCATATTTTTTTGTCTGATTGGTTTCGATGCGAGTCTCACCAGATGGAGCTTCGAGTGGCAGACTCACGAACGATCGAATATCAGCATCAAATCCGAGAGGAGTCACTCGCAATTGGGAACGACGAAAATCACTCTCGAGCGGCGATCCAGAAGCATTATCTTTCGAGAAAATAATATTATCGAGAGGAAAATCCTTTGAAGCAAAAAACTCACTCTGCCTCTCGAGAAATATCACGAAACGCTGAAGCATCTCAGGACGACCAAGCTCTTTCAGAAAGTCATCTTGGATCACAACATGATGCCCTGATTGTTTCAGTTTCTCGAGTTGTGGAAGAATACGACCGAGGGCAGATTCGAGCTCGGGCGTTCGACC
Source organism: uncultured Candidatus Peribacteria bacterium (assembly GCA_964504755.1). GTDB lineage: Bacteria > Patescibacteriota > Gracilibacteria > BD1-5 > UBA2023 > CAZDFE01. The sequence continues at coordinate 920 of CAZDFE010000154.1, read as the reverse complement.
AAAAAACTGGAACACTCGTCACTGGAGTCAGAAAATACCACCTGCCCCATCAATCACATGAAATCCTGGAGCATAACTGATTTCTGCTCGTACTCCTGAAGTTCCGAAATTTCTCGAAACCGATGGTGTTCCGGCCAGGAGATTCGACCGAGAAAGTATGAGTCGTCATCCGTGATTACCAAGCTCGAATCCAATACCCACTCACTTCCCCGTAGCACCCATACGATCGTACTTTCCTCATGCGAAAGCGCCTATATTCGTATCGATACCAGCACTCACTCCCATTCGATGGCCACCACCATGTTCTCGCGGGATCGTATACCTACTCGTCAGACGTAGAAAAGAATCCACTCCAAGAAGTACTTTTGCTCCCATATCCATTTTTCCCTGATCGATCACTCAGGAAACCGTTGCATTCGGAAGAAATGTTTCCACTCCCCGAAAAACATCGCCCCCAATACCGACAGTGGCTCATAGGAGTAGTTTTGTACCTGATTCATTCACGATAACCTGATCTCCACGGATCATCATTCCCATCTTCAGGAAGAGCCCATCGGTATCTCCATCTTTTTTATCGAACATCCAAAGATTCCCGAGAGAAAATGAGAGCATCGCCTGACGGAGTATTTCTGGATCGGCGAGGTCTGATTCTGGAATATGAATCCCAAATTGTTCGAGCCATTTTTTCCTTTCTGGAACAGGAGTTTCTGGATCGAGAAATCGCAATATCGAATGCTGGATCGAGAGCGCATCGAGACGTAATGCTGGATCTCGCATGAGATCGATATTCCCTCCCGCGGTCATCGTCGTAATATCTCCTTGCTCGATGGCTGGGGCTTTCCATGGATAATTCCCACCGATCGAAGCTTGATTCGGTTTCAGAACCACTTCGGCTCGAAGTCCATTATAGAGAGCAGTAG
>CAZDFE010000153.1:0-2676 GCA_964504755.1 uncultured Candidatus Peribacteria bacterium | reverse complement strand
CGCTCGTGGCTATGTGTGATGCCTATGATGAAGTGACGAATGAAGAGGGAAGTCGTGTTATTATGCGGTTTGCTCCACAGGTGGCACCCGTGAAGGTGGGAGTATTTCCACTCGTGAAGAAATTCGCTGAGTCCGCAAATGAGCTCTATGATCTCCTCTCATCGTACTTTGTCTGTGAGTATGATGAAGCAGGAACGATCGGGAAACGTTATGCGCGTGCGGATGAGATCGGAATTCCATACTCGATCTGTGTTGAACCAGAGAATTATGATCAGGGTCAGGTAACGGTTCGCGATCGCGATACGGGCAACCAAGAAATTGTTAAAATCGCTGATCTCGTGGCGTGGTTGCAGGCGAAGGGATGCTAGTTTATGATATGTAGAATTCTGTAATTTTCTTCATTTCTTGACCTATGCATGCACTTATCGAATCACTGATTCAGTTTTTTGGAACACTTTCGTATGGAGATATTTTTGTGCTCATGGCGATGGAATCTTCGATCATTCCTGTACCATCCGAGCTCGTCATGCTTCCTGCTGGAGTCCTTGCGAGCAATGGAGTACTGAATCCATGGATCGCTACTCTCGTGGGTGGTATGGGATCGGTCGTATGAGCACTCGCGAATTATTATGTTCTTGGGCGATGGCTCGGGAAGCCATTTCTCGAAAAATACGGAAAGTATATCCTTATCACAAAGGAAAAATATGAAAAATCTGAGAAGCTTTTTCTTCAGAATGATCGACTCTATACCTTTCTCTGACGTTTGATCCCTGTAGTGCGTCATCTTATTTCGATTCCTGCGGGCATCTTTCGTATGCCACTTGCTTCATTTTTGCTGATTACCTTTCTCGGGGCGACCCTCTGGTGTGGCATACTCGTGGCACTTGGATTTTTTTTCGGAAATACGGTACTCGAACTGACAGTTATGTATATGAATGAGCTCAAGTATATCGCGATCCCACTGATCGGGCTCTATATTTGGTATAAGATTTTTCGGAAATAACAGAGACAATGTATCATGAAAAAAATAATATTCATCCATGGAGGAGAGTCGTTCGCGACCGAACGGGAATATCAGAACTTCCTCAGAGACAGTTATATTCCCCGTCAGATCGTTCCCTGGGAAGATATCGAAAAACCAGACTGGAGAAAAGAAATACTAAAGAATTGGACACAGCAAGGATGAGAGTGATATTTTCCATCCATGCCAAATAAAATCCATGCTCGATATACCGAATGGAAAACCCTCTTCGAAGCCCTTATTTCTCAGTTCGAATCGAGCGATCAACTCACGTTCGTGGGGAGTTCGCTTGGCGGATGTTTTCTCCTGAAGTATTTCTCAGAAATCAGAGAGTTTCCTTTCCCGATCGAGCAGGTGCATCTCGTGGCAGCCTGTATTTCGGAAGGGGATTTCATTGCTCCTGATAATTACGAATATTTGCAACAAATCGAGAATCGACTCTACATATGGCACGCTGAGGATGATCCTATCGTTCCTATCCATATCGGGATAGAAACTGCATCCTACCTTCCAGATGCACAAACACATTTTTTTTCTCCTGAAAAAGGGTATGGGCATTTTTATGGAATGCCACGATTCATCGAGTTAGAATCCGAAATATTCTCCCCATCATTCGAAAAAACCTCCAAATAATGGAGGATTTTTACTATTTCTCGATGTGTTCTCCCCACCAGTGAGAGAGATCGATGAGTCGCTTCGAGAGTTCGCATCCGAGCGGGGAGAGAGTATATCGGATCGCCCCTGGAGTTTCTCCACCCACCTGTCGATCGAGGATACCCGCACTCGTGATTTCATCGAGTCGATCTGTGAGGATTTTTGTATTGGCACCACCGATCGCGGTTCGGATGGTTCCGAAACTATGATGCCCTTCATCGACGGCTTGCATGATGAAGATAACCCATTTTTTCCCCAGAAGGGTAAAGAGGGCTTGCGCTTTCGGACACTTGCACTGAGGAGTTTTTACCATAGCGGATAGTTATATTTTCAGTCTAGTATATAGAAAACACTTTATTTTACAAAATTTTCTTGCAATTTGGTTTATTTTCTATAGTATCTATCTGCTTTATTTTATAAATTATTTATTATGTCTTTTCTTTCGAATCTGAACTGGCGATATGCGACGAAGAAATTCGATACTGCTCGAAAAGTTGCTGATGCTGACCTCGAAACCATCCTCGAAGCGATCCGACTCACTCCTACATCATTCGGACTCCAGCCATATCGAGTATGGGTCGTCACGAATCCGGAAATCAAGGAAAAAATCCAGGCAGCTGCGTGGGGTCAGCCTCAGATCACGACTTCATCACACCTTCTCGTATTCACAGCTCGAACCGATCTTGCGGAGAATAAAGAGGAATTCTTCACCCTCATTTCTGGTGGGAATCCAGAAGTTCGAGTAGCTCTGAAGGGATATGAAGATATGGTCGATGGATTCGTTGCGGGGAAGCCAACTCCAGAATCAGTGCTTCCATGGAGTGCGAAACAGGCTTATATTGCTCATGGATTCGCACTCGCCGCGTGTGCAGAGCTCGAGATTGACTCGTGTGCGATGGAAGGATTCGATCCTGTAGCAGTAGGGGCACTTCTCGGACTTCCTGCTTCAGAGCAGGCAGTGGTTATGCTTCCGATCGGATACCGTGATGCGAGTGAAACCC
>CAZDFE010000152.1:0-2702 GCA_964504755.1 uncultured Candidatus Peribacteria bacterium | reverse complement strand
AAACTATTCGTCGGTCAACGAGTAGACTCCCGCGTTAAGGCTTTATAGAAAAATCCACTCTGGTCAAAGGGTGGATTTTTCATATCCATAAAGTACTCCCAACTTTTGGAAGTTCGTGAGAAAAAGAGTATACTGAGGGCGTTACTATTCTTTGTTTTTTATTTTTTGAGTCTATGACAACGAAAAAAACGTATAGCTATACTACATTTCTCGAAAATATAAAACAAATCCAATATGTAACTCAACTCAACACCGAGTTGGAACTCCTCCAAAAATCGACAAAATCCTACCTGAAACGATTCGAAAATGGCGATGAAGATGGAATAGAGGGATTCGAAGATATACCACTCTATAGCTATTTCTGAGTGAATCCAAGAAAATACACAGAAACCTCCGTAGTTCCACTCAAAGAATTTGATCCCATAGTTGAGAATATGATAACTACATTTTCTCATGATACGTTCATAAAGATATGGAGCATTTTTCTTCCTGATATGTATCATAATTTCCGAATTATTCTCAGTACCGTAAAAGAAATTATTGCGCGGAAAGATATAACCTTACAGATACTTTTTGTACAACAATTTCTCAAGGCAATGAAGCACTACGATGGGGGTCATCGTTACTGGGAAAAAACGGTTCAGGATCAACTGATCGATACCTATTTTGGAAAGTTTGAAACCGAACCACTCTATCTTCTCCTCGAGAAAGCTGATGACGACTGTCTCACGGGCAATGGTGGCGATGGCATGGATACACTCTTTGCTCCTGCTTTCAAAAAAATGAAGAAAGCATCTCCTGAAATTCAAAAGAAAATGGAACGATTATTTTCGAGCTATGTACAGTATATAAAACGGTATTTCGAACCTTCCTATGTCATACCTATTCTTGACTGAGCTCTTCCACATACACATGCTCCCTATAGAGCAAAGCTCCAAAAAGAACGAGACGCACTCACTCGGCTCAATATACTGCTGACTCAAGTACGAGAAAATGATCCGAAAGTGACAAAAACAATTATCCTGGAACTAGGAAAAACTATTCACTATAATGAATATGCCGAATTAAAATCAGATATATTTCGTTCTTTAGAAAAAGATTTCTATGATTTGGATACGCTAGAATATTTACTCCAATTTAGCATAAAAAATGATCTCCATCATTCAATAAGTTCGTTCAGAGATATCCCCATTATTACATCGATTTTTCGATCAGATACGCGGAAAGCACTCGAAATCATACAACGCCTTACTGCTGAAAATTCTCCTATTATTCCAAAAGGCTATTGGGATTCGTCCGTGAGTATCATCGGGAAACAGCTTCTGGAAAATATAGATTTCGATTTTGATACTCCAGCATATACCGATGTTATGTTATTTTTTACGTGAATTTCTAAGAAAATACCATGAGAATTTGAAACAGAAATTATTACCGACTGCATCGTTTCTCTCATATCATCCATCAAAACTATACCCTCGGTGCAATATCAGTTCTTTATACACTTTATAAGTAAAAATAGTGCGCGATTCCACGATCTTGGTGCTTTTTGGGATGCTCTCGATGACGTATTTCAGTACGAAATTTTATATGAAAACATATCGTATTTTCAGCTATCAGAAGAAGAAATGAATCTATTTTACAAAAATTACTTTGAAGCATGCATGAATGCGCGCAATTGGAAATCGTTCGACAAACTATTATCACATCTAGAAAAAGATGGAACTGGGAAATATATATTGAATTTCTGACTTTCGGATGTATTTGCTACCTATATAGCCGAAACCATTAGTTACGATGATGAAACCGCCACGGAAAGTTTCAAAAGAATAGAGAAAATACAACTTCAGCCACTCGATTTCCAGCGAATTCTTGCTCAACTTCTCGGATGGTCTATCAACCGAAGAAAATGAAGTATGATCGAGAAAACTATCTCGCTCATACCCGAGACAATAGAATGGGATATACTCGCCTATAATCTCTGTTGTTACTATGCCAAAAAGAAAGATACAGACCACCTCCTCATAGCAATAAGTCGAGCCATTGAACTCGGAAAAACAGAAGATCAATTTCTCGATGATCCTGATTTTGATGCCTATAAAGATGATCCTGATTTTCTGAAGGCAATCAAAGCGAAAAAATAAATGCAAGTATCGATTCTCTACAATCATCTTAGAGCCTATCCTAATCCACTCTCATCAAAGGGTGGATTTTTCCGAATAAAAAATTGCTTTTCTCGGAAATAAACTAGAATTAATGAGAATGATTTTCATATATGAAATACTCATTCCTGTTGGAATATATTTCTTTATTTTTCTTCCTATGGCCTCTACTGCTACGTACCTGAACTTCGTGGATACCACGGAGGAAGCATTTGGTTTTTATCAGTCAGTGTTCGGGGGCGAGTTCGAAGGGCCGATTCATCGGTTCAGTGATGTTCCACCTGCGGAAGGCATGCCACCACTCGCAGACGCCGATAAAAATCTCGTGATGCATATCTGCCTCCCGATCCTCGGCGGACACAAGCTCATGGGTACGGATGCGCCTGCTTCGATGGGATTCCATGTGAACCCAGGAAATAATGTGCATATCTCACTCCATCCTGATTCTCGCGAAGAGACAAAGCGAATATTCGATGGACTCATGGCGGGGGGAACGATCGAGATGCCACTCCAGGATATGTTCTGGGGCGCGTACTATGGTTC
>CAZDFE010000151.1:0-2705 GCA_964504755.1 uncultured Candidatus Peribacteria bacterium | reverse complement strand
AGCATAATCCACCGAGAACACAGAAATTCCCTGATTTCTGAGAGAAATATAAAGCCCTAGTCTATCATCCTGATACCGTGCACGACACTATTCGTGCACTTGAGGAGCGTATAGTGCGTCTGGAAAATGAGATAGAGCGTTATCCATCTCAGACAACCGTTCTTCAGTGAGAAAAATCGTATATAGAAGGATTGATTCAGAAATTACATACTCAGCATGAGAATCATTATCACAACGAGACGAGACGTATCGAAGGATTACGGGAACAGGCACTTCAGAATGAACGATATATTGCTTCGCTCGAGAAAATCATAGATACAGAACTCGGTGGATCGAATTGGCACTTTGATCAGAAGGTACAGTGATTCGAAACAGAATTATGAAAGTTTCCAGATATTTCTCCTAGAAAAATAGTTGATGGAAGTTCCCTTAAAGGACTTCAAGCATTGCAAGATCGAGTATTGGCCGAAATCCAAGTACTCAAAAAACTGAAACAGGATATAGCTGGGCAAGTATCATCTCAGCCAGAAATAGGTACAGCCATGACAGGAAGACTCTCTGATATTGATACAAAAATCCGAATTCTCGAATGAAAACATACCAAAATCCATACGATGATAGGTGCATATGAGAAGAAGCTCTGAGAACAGGAACAACTCAGAAACATGGTATCAAGTCATATGCAGGAACGATCAAGTCCAGAATTTTTGGAATCTCTGAGAACAGAACTCTCTCAGAAGCGACGAGAACTTGAGGCGTTAGAAAATCAATTATGAAAGAGTGAACAATCTCTTCGCATAGATCGAAATAGGATACAAGATGGTCTCCCGATCCAACTCCAGGAACATCGTGATTCTCTCGGAACGTATGCGAATCTCGCAGGAGATCACTATGCACAGTTTCGTGCTAATGCGGGACTTGTAGCATCACTGAAGCGTGAGGTTGCGAGTTTACAAGCACAGATTTCCATGTCTCAGAACTAACTCAAGTAAATATCTATATATACTTTATAAAATAAATTGATTTTAGCGGTATTTCTCATATGATGTGGGTATACTTTTTATCAGAAATATATGCAAAAAACAATTACTCGACTCGAACACCCCAGAAATCATCATATGGTGGGTGATGGATTCCGTGTATCACAGTATATCCCAGGATATGGACGAGAAATGTCGAATGATACGAGTCCATTTCTCATGCTCGATTATAATGCACCTTGGCAGGTACTTCCACAAACAGGCGGACATCGTCCAGGAGTAGGATTTCATCCACATCGAGGATTCGAAACGGTGACGATCGTCTATAATGGCGAGATCGAGCATCAGGATACTGCGGGGCACGGTGGTGTGATCGGCCCCGATGAGGTACAGTGGATGACGGCGGGAAGTGGACTCCTCCATAATGAATTCATGACCGAATCATTTTCTCGTACGGGCGGAATCCAGCACGTGGCGCAACTCTGGGTGAATCTCCCAAAGGCTCATAAGATGACTCCGCCGAAGTATCAGGCCCTCACGAGAGAGATGATTCCTGAGGTCGTTTTCCCGAGTGGAACAATCCGAGTGATTGCATGAAATCTTATATTTCAGGATGAAATGGGGGTGAAATACGAGCAAATAGGAGCAGCGAAGACCTTTTCTCCTGTGGAGCTCTACGATATCCGATTCGAACGATGAGGGGATATAATTCTCAGTATTCCAGAAAATTTCACGACGATGGTGCTCGTGGTAGAAGGAGAAATCCGAGTATGAGAAAAAAATCTCCAAAATGGAGATATGGTATATCTTTCTCAGTCTGGAAGCGAAGTATATATGATATCTTCTGGTATTGCAAAGATTCTCGTTATGGCAGGAAAGCCCTTCGATGAGCCAATAGTCGCCTATGGTCCATTCGTGATGAATACTGAGTCAGAAATACATCAGGCCTTTGAGGATTTTCGATCGGGGAAGATGGGGTAATTAATACGACCTATAGTGATGATTCATATGCACCAAGGAATTCGGCTACGTCAGCTTTTGTTATATGATTTTTTTCACAAGCTCAGTAGAAAAGATCAGATGCATCATATATAGTTTTCCAATCCAAAAATTGAGGTATTTTTTCTGATTCTCTCCATTCCTGGATCGCATATATTACACTCTCGATCCTTCCATGTAGTTCAAATCACATAAGTGTTCCCATGAGATCGTCAGCATCTTTCGGAGAAATGAGGCCATTAAATCAATTAAGATGTTGTGTTTTGATCCGATTTGAAAGCTTTCCATGGATACTGCCAGTAGTCTTCCCACAGATGTACGCTGTCCGTATTACTAAGTTTCGAATTTCTTCAGGGAGTTGACTCAATCAGATATAGTTTCAAAAATCAAACTCCATTTGCTCTAAATCTTGTTTCATATATCGAACAATAATTCCAATTTTCTTAGATTGCCAGTTTTTTCATCAAAAATCCGAAGCCAACACAGTCCGCTGCCATATATAAGTATCATCCCAGTAGGGATACTCTTCTAATAATTGCTTTATGCGTCCAAGAGTGGCAACGCGAAGTACTTCTAATTTTGCTTGATCTGCCCTTGCGTCTACATCAAATATGATTCTTTCAGGAGTTTCTGAGCCAGGAGTTTCGAGTTGTGACATAATTCTAAATTAGATTTTTCTAATGTAGAAATTAATACATGTTTGTCAACCATAATATGTTCTATATC
>CAZDFE010000150.1:0-2727 GCA_964504755.1 uncultured Candidatus Peribacteria bacterium | reverse complement strand
CTCCACATAATCTGCCTTCATCTGAGTGAGCCCATTCATGATTCCATCGAGTGTACCCGTCCCTTTTTTCACACCATTTTGTGCCTGTTTCATAGCCGCATCCGATGCTCCGAGCTTCTGCGCAAAGGCATCAGTTCCATCAGCTTTTTGGAATGCATTCCCGACTTGCGCCTTGAGAGTTTCGAGTCACTTTTCTCGGTTCTCAGCACTGAAACGATCGATAAAATCACCATACGTACCATCAATAGTCGCATTTGGTCCGAGATTTTTCGGCGGAATAATTACGAGATTCGGGAGAGAAAAGAGTTTATTCGTAATCTCATCACTCTGGCGGGATACCCAGTCCATGAGAAAATCAGGAAACCCAGGAATTCGTTTATTTTTAATCTTAATAATTTTTCCAGGATTGAAGACATTTTTTGCGTCAATCTCGACAGAAACCTCCGTACCACCACCTGCGCCGATCGTAATCGCTGGACCACCCTGAATATTGCGAGGACCACGCGTCGAGAGGGTGTTATAGAGAGCGTTGAGCCTTCTGGTATCTGGATTTTTGAGATAATCGATTATTGAGTCTGTAAAAGCAGTATCTTCTTGTTTCGTCAGGGTTTTTGTCGTGAGACTACAACTCTCCCCATTCCACGCGGCCGTCGTACTCCCTAATCCAGATATTCCACGAACATCTCCATCCGATCGAGATCCATCATTCTTACAGACATTCATCGGCTTTGTAATGATGATACAATTCCCCCCTTGAATCAGTGGAGTGAGTCATTTTGGTGGAATATTCCCAACTACACTCGGATATGGACCGAGACAAATAGCAGTCCCCATACCCAGAGTAAGCGTTGGGGTTACAAAGACTCGAACAAAACTCGTATATGGCGCTTTATCACCAAAATATCCTCCGGCACCAATAGGCGAACCTGGCCATACAAATGGAATAGGTCAAAATGGGGTATAGAGGGTAGTTGGAGCCGAGAAAACAGGGATTCATTCATCCACCTTGAACCCATCTCCAACTGGATTTCCAAATACTACAGGATCATTTCCTGGAGCTAGTGGAGCCCAGTTCATCGGAAAACTCATACATCCTCCTCCACCAAATCCACACGAGAGACCATTTGCGAGATTCTCGGAAATGGCGAGAATATCTCGGGATGCCTGAGGAGACAGCCCAATATCAAGTACCCGTTTATCAGCACTGACACTCGCTTGTACAATCTTCGTATCAGTCATCGAGGTAGCATTCGTAGATTGTGTTATCTCCTTATATGCCTGCTGTTGTCCCGTCTGAGTCATATTTTCGACACTATCAGGAATTCCATTTTTATCAGCATCCAGAAGTTTCTCACTCATCCCTTCTGGAAGTTCCGCAGCCGTATAACTGCGTGTACCCCGAACGTATGAACGAGTATTCGTAGAGCGCCAGAGAATCATCTCAGCTCCACAAGTCGTCGATGTCTTGAATCCAACATCCCCATAGATATCATCGCCCACCTCTCCCCCTTCGAGTTTGCCGACAATCATTTCACCATAACTGGCAGGAAGTGCTCGGACCTCATAGCGGATATGGAGGGTTTCTCATGCGGGGATCGATCGTCCGCGAAAATGCATATCATACTCCTCAGTAGCGAGCCACTCGAATGCGCGTTCCTGTGACTCAGCCCCAAGAGTAACACGATAGGTTTCTGTCCCTTCAGCATCAAATATAGAAGGGAGCGTATCGAGATATTCTATATCCTGGATCGCTATATTCGTCGTATTCGTCATCGAAATATCGACCTCTATCATATCGCCTGCACGGATCGTAGGAGAAATACTATTGCGATACCGCTTTTCGATCTTGAGTCCAAAGGCAGGCGCATATTCACTCTTAATAAAGGTATCGATTCGGGTCGTATCGGTAGGAATCACGGTATTCGGATTCGTCAGTGAGGTATCAAAAATGGATTGAATTTCTCCTATATTCTCGGTCGTTATACTATTCGTTGGGAGAGCCCTATTCGTAGTCGTATCGAATACGCTTCTCTGATAGTATACCTCGCTCTGGAGCATCGTTTCTTCCTGTCATCCAGAATTCGTGGTAGCACTATTGAGACTCGAGAGCTGAGGAATCCGATCGAATCGAGCAGCACCACCTATAATTTCTGGATCAGGAGATAATCGTACCCCGAGAGTACTATCGAGCATCTTTTTCTCGAATACTCCACCCTGCGCCGTTCCATATAAAACTCAGAGTTCCCCACTCTCCGTCAGGTAGACGATATCATCACGCCTATCCCCATCCATATCATATATCTGATACTGAGAAATGCCTGTCGGAACCACTATACTCATGTTCGACCCAGAAAGGGTAGTAATGTCAGTACGTGTAAGTTTTCGATTCAGGTTATCGATGAGTACAAAACTTCCAGAAGCGGTAACTCCGAGAATATCTGAGTATCCATCTCCTGAGAAATCCCCGAGAGACAGTGGTCGACTCGAGAGATCAGGGAGATGCGCAATCATGCCCCGTGATCGGAATTTACCATTCAGATTCAAGAGTAATTCCATGAAACCATCACTATACACGACAATAATATCTTCTTTTCCGTCCTGATTCATATCAGATCGGGCATAGGATCGGATCGTTCCATGGGAAGATGAGGCAATCTGAGTTCCGATACTTCGATCGATCCCTTCCTGTTGGGTTCATGGGGCATTCGGATCAACATGAGCCACAGG
>CAZDFE010000149.1:0-2749 GCA_964504755.1 uncultured Candidatus Peribacteria bacterium | reverse complement strand
AATTCTTGAGGCTGGAATTCCGTGGATATCCGCAAGGAGCTGTTTGGGATCCTGAGAATATTTCGGCAATGTGGTATATTTTCTTATATTTATAAAGTTCATCATATAAGAATATGCCTTTCTTAGAGAATCTATTTGCGCACCATTATGTCATCCTGCCACATCTTTCAAAATGAGATTAAGTCATTGAGGAATGATTTGCCAAGGACTCATTTCGGTTGCATATTTTGGATTATCCAAAAACCTATGGAGCCTACTTGGTAGCTGTGCAAAATGGAACATTTCTGATATTAGAACGTATTTTCACTGATTCAATTCTGATTGTCACATTGCACGTCTCAACCTCATCACCTTAGGGGCAACCATACCAAGCATAAGAACCATACCCCTTACTTTTTCTAGCAGGATTCTTACCCCATCTGGCAAATGTTTTTCACTGAAATTCGGACGATGTGGTGTTGCCTGAGCAAGTATGTCCTTATATTGGTTTTCTTGCATAAAAATTATTTTTCAATAAGAAGAAGTTTACTTTATTTATTAGAAATAAGCAAATATGACAATCAAAAATCAAACAGTAATTTATAGGTAATATACTGATTATAAGTAAAAGCATCCCCGGGCTAAAGCCCGGGGCTTGCTCGTTCTGGCATGATTCATCCCCAGCCCTAAAGGGCTTGGGGTTTTCTCAAAGGGGTTATAAAATAGATTTCCAGAAAAAATTATCGAAACGTGAGTATCTTCGCAGGCGTGAAGAACGAAAACAGGTTCAAACCTTTTCCCGTTGATAGACTCATATTTCCCATTCTTTCGTATTCGAGGATGGTATCACTCGTTTCGATCGTCGTATCCGTCTTCGAGAAATACATCATTCGCATATCGAAAATAAATGAGAGGATTTCTCGCATCTGCAGGTACCAATCGAGAAATGTCGTAAGATTGGTGGTCATATTTTTCCAGGTATTTACTTCGAGGTAGCCACCACGGATATTCCACTTGATATAGAAACAATCGGCACGATAGAGAAGTTCATACTTATAATGGCTTTTTTGAGCGAGAGTCACGAGTCGATCCATAAATGCAGGCGTTATGATCATTCGGCTCGTTACCTGATCTTCACACTGGACATCGAACAGTTTCTCGAATTCGAGATTTTCGAGTTTCACACGATGGGTATCGATATAACTTCGCCTCCAGAAATATCCGATAGTCGCACCGATCAGAGTAATACATATTGCGAGTATACCCGAGAATTCACTGAGAAAAATCCCCACTATTCCTCCGATAAAACCACCTATAAACGCATATCCGAGACTTCCTGTCACGCTATCTGCCTCATCCGTTCGAATAGAGAGATCATGGGTAAGTGGAATTCGTGCATGAGGAAATCGAGCCTTGAGGAGATAACAATGATTCGTGGTGACCCGTTTTCGGTTTTTCCCGCTTCCACGAACTTCTGAGGTCTTGAGCTCATAGCCCTGGACGACGATGTGCTTCCCATCTTTCTGAACCTTGAATCCGAGTGAATCTTCGATCGTGTCGATACGATCATACGAGTGGAGAAATCACTGAGAACGCAGTTCGCCAATATCTCAAAAAGCATATTTCTGACCCGCATCATACTCGAGTCCACTATAGAGTTCTTTCGAAAGTTTTGTGAGAACTTTTTCTTTTATCGCTCATTCTATATGAGAGCGAAATACACTCGTCACGATCCCAAATACAAAAATGACAGCAAACACACTCCAGAGCATTCCATCGTACACCGTGCTCGGACGATACGTATTGGTGTCGCCAATTTCCACCTGAACACTTCCCAGAGAAGCAAAATAAGAAATACCAACTATCGTCAGAAGGATCGCAGGAATCAAGACAAAATACCAACGAATTCTCCATTTTTCCGCTTCTTGGAGTTCTTGTTTCATCTCAGGATTCTGGAAAAAATTCTCGAGCATCGATATTTCTGCGAGATCACGGATTCCGATTTTGTTCGCATATTCGCTCAGTTGCATAGTGTTTCCTATTAGGCATTAAAGAGTGTTTTGGCATCGATTTTTTCGACACGAGCTGCTTCCTCTGCTTCGAACAAGGCCAGATTCGGAAGGGTCATCATCCGAGCAATCAGATTCGAAGGAAACATTTCTTTCTTGTCTTGGAGGGATTTTACTGCTGCGTTATACGCACGACGCGCTCACTGGAGACGATCTTCGAGCTCACTCCACTGTGTCTGGAGTTCGAGAAAATTGTTACTTGCCTTCAGTTCCGGATAGCTTTCTGCGATAGCAAAAATCGACTTCATTCCAGCTTGGAGTGCATTTTCATTCTGGAATCGATCAATACTTCCCGGTTCCCCCGAAGAAACGAGTCGAGTTCGCATCTCGGAAACCTGCGCGATCAATCCAGCTTCATGCGACATATATCGCTTCACGAGTTCGACCAGATTCGGGATGAGATTATACCGATTCTGGAGTACGGTATCGATCGCCGAAAGCGCTTCGTTGGCGGTATTTTTCGTATGGATAATCGAGTTATATACATACACACCGTAAGCCAGTGCTACCACCATTATCCCACCAATTCCGAAAAATACCTGAGTAAACTGTCCCAATAGCCCGAATGACTCTGTTTGCATACAAAGAAAATTAAAATACCCCCTCAGCCTAGCATAAATAAGAAAAAGAAGCAAAAAAAATGAGAATAGAATCCATATATGTTTCACTTTCATTTTTTTCATTTTTTGATACACTGGTTT
>CAZDFE010000148.1:1070-2759 GCA_964504755.1 uncultured Candidatus Peribacteria bacterium | reverse complement strand
CAGCTGAGGGATAACATAGATCATCACGATACCAAAGGCAATAGCGAGAAAAATCATGATAATAACAGGATAGGTCATTGCTGCGGTAATTTTATTTCTCAGTTCTTCCTGCATACGAAGATCCTTCGAGATAGACAAAAAAGCACTTTGCAGCATTCCTGTTTGTTCGCCACTCTCGATAATGGCAATCTCTTGATCGTAGAAATAATTTGGTAACTTTCGCATAGCGATATTGATCGGGTCACCCCCTTCTACAAAGAAGAGGAGATGTTCTGTCGCATCTCGAAGGGTTCCTTCTCGGAGTCGATCTCGAATTCCCTTCAGGGCAGATACGAGTGTTACCCCTCATTCGAGAAGATTCGCAATATTTTCATAAAATAACGCTTTTTCCTCGATCGATATAGTAGAAAAAAAGAGAGCCATAAATCAAGTAGTTAGCTTATTCGTAGTAATATACTCCGAGAGTAAGACCGAGTCCAAATCCCCTTTCGAGAGCCACATCTTCTGGAGCGGTATCGATCGGGAGCGAAAGCTCATCAAGGATAAATGAATAGCTTGATTCCTGCGTAAGGTAGGTAATGTAGTTCACAATATCAGTCAAACTTGCTCCTTGAATACTTACTTGTACCTGTGCGAGCGAGAGTCCATTCGGTAATTTATTCCCTTTATTCACAGAAATACTCGAAACGGTAATAGGTGCCGTCTGGAGTCCATTTGGGCGAGTATAATCATTAATCATAACACTTCGCATGAGCTCAGTGGTTGTGATTTTTTGATCGAGTTTTTGTATTTTTTTACCGAGATCCGTAATCCCTCCTGAGAGAAATTCACTCTGTAGTTTTTTTAGGGTAATGAGATCCTCGGTTTTCGATCGTTGTTCCGTTGCTAGAGTATCGAGTGCATTGGCTTTCTCGATATACGCTGTATAGGCTGGCTTCAGTGCAACCACAGCAAGAATAATAGTCATTCCAATAAGAATTGGCGCAAAAATACGATTTCTTTTTTGTATTGCTTCTTTCTGGATTTTTGTGAGTAATTCGTGAGACATAATCGAATAAATAAAAATAAAAATTACTGTTGATTTTTCGGAACGACCCGGAACTGGATTCCGGTAGTACGTTGACTCAGATCGCCTCAAAGACTCGAAATAGGATCGAGAGAAAACTCTTTTTTACCCTGAGAATATTCCTCAATCATTTTTATGATCGTGATCGCTGGATCTGGATGTACGAGTGGATCCCCCACTGTGGCTATCAAATTCGTGGAAATAATATCATTTTTGATGCTGAATCCCTTAAACCGTACATTCGACTTTACAGCAGCAGTATAGAACTCTGCGATGAGTTCTTTTACTGGAATCGTTGGTCGAATCGTTGTGGTCTTCAAAATATTGGCAATCACCACTTTTCTATCAACACTAATTGTTCGTATTTGTGATTCGATTTCCGTCACCTTTACCTGCGTTGCCTGTATCTGTTTTCCGAGAAAATAATTATACACAAAAAGTCCGCTGGTTGCTATTGCTACCATAAGAAACATACTGAGTGCAAGCCACCAATTCCTCTCGGAAGGACGATTTTCACTCGTAACATGAGAGGTTGGTAATGATTCGATTTGCATAATACGAAATATTAATTACCTTCAGATCGTATCACATTAGGATTATATATGCAAATTCCAGACAGTTTT
>CAZDFE010000148.1:0-1060 GCA_964504755.1 uncultured Candidatus Peribacteria bacterium | reverse complement strand
GAAAACGAGCTTATTTCGACTTTTTTTCCACTTCTTGAGGGGGAAAGAATATTTTTCTATGGGGATCTCGGGACTGGTAAAAGTACCTACATTCGATCGTGGCTACGCCATCACTTTCATGATCCGAATCTCATCGTTCGCTCCCCTACCTATACCTATTTCCAGAAATATGGAACGAATGTGTATCATTTTGATCTCTATCGTCTCGAATCGCTCGAAGATTTCTATCTCATCGGTGGGAATGATATTCTCGAAGATCCCCACTCTATCTGCCTGATCGAATGGCCTGATATACTCAGTGGAAGCATCCTGCCAGACCGGATCGTATCACTCACTCGCACGAGTGATACCGAGCGGACGATTATGATAGCATCTCAATTATTATAACGGTACCGTCATCCAACGAGTCCAGACAACATAGCTCACAACTCCAAAGAGCATCACACCTATAAAACTTCCTGACTGAATCAAGATGTTAAAGAATGCATGTGACAGAATAGCTCCAAGAAAACCCAATATACAAAATATACTATATCGAAGAGAGAATACACCATAAGAAAGAGCCTTCCACCAAGCAATAATTCCAATACTTACACTCAATAGATGTGCAAGAAGTGAAAGGGTGGATCGAGATATTCCCATAAAAAAGAGGGTTCCAGGATTCGCGTGAATCGAAAGAATAAAATATAATAGATTCTCGAAAAACACAAAACCAAGCGTGATAAAAAATGCGAATATAAGAAGATCCCTTCGGGTAAATCGGAATTCCCGTGCCGTCAATCCAATACTTGAAATATGTTTTACCCCTTCTTCGAGCATAGCCGCAAAGATAACCCCAAACAAACTCGTCAATAACGATAAAGACATATATTCACTAGGAATGAAGGCGCGTATCGCTTCGAAGAGCATATATCCTCAGAGAAATAATCACCCATGTAATAGAACTACTTTCTGGAGGAATACACGGACATAGATCGATCCATACCAGGTAGCTACCAGTGAAGTGATAGATATACTCAGAAGAATTCCGAGAAACGTGAACATCCGAACACTATCAGCC
>CAZDFE010000147.1:0-2803 GCA_964504755.1 uncultured Candidatus Peribacteria bacterium | reverse complement strand
CCTGATGTATTTATGGGGTGAGTTGATTCTGGTGCTACAAAGATTGGATCATTCGAAGCTTCTGTTTCTGGATTTCATGCCGATAATATAGGCTTTGGCATGAGGCTTTCAGTGGGATCGTTCACTTCTGGAACGGTAGTGCTTTCGATGGTTTCAGGAGTATTTGACTCTGAGAGCTCTTTTTCTAAAAGTTGTTTCATACGTTCGGCATGTGCGATTTCATTATCCATGACGGTAGCATCTTCATAAGCGGTATGTTCGAGTTGTGCTTGGCGCTCTTTTTCTTGTCCATATGATTCTGCTTCTTGTATTTTTCGAGTTCGTGCCTCCTGAATTGATGCAATCATAGCATCAATTTCAGTGATTGACTTCTCGATAAATTCTTGAGGATGGAGTGGGGAAGGAGATATTATTGCTTCCAGAACTTCTGGAACCATCGTTTCTTGTATATCGGAAGACTCACTCACGGGAACTTGTATGGTATTCGTATCATCTGAAAGACTTCCGAATAATGAAAAACTATCGTTCGTATTTGATGATGGAGTGGTATTTATTGTTCCTTCGGTAGCTTCTGATGGAATAATTGGGGTTGGATTAACTTCGGTGGTGTGTGTTTCCAGAGAAGGGCTCGGAACGACTTCTCATACATGTACTCATTCTGGAGTGCCTTCAATAGGAGAAATCGTGGGAAGTGACACTTCCATAGGGTTTGCAGGAGTAATAGTAACTTCAGGTGTTACCGGAGCTACATCATGATTCCCAAAAATAGATTGAGGTTCAGACTTCTCAATAACAAATGCTGGAGCATGATTCGGGGTAAGGTTTGCTCCGAGGGGATCTGATGGATTTCCTCCACTTCCCTGTCCTGATGGATTTGCAGTGGATCCAGAATTATTAGGTCTATTGAGGATGTCGTCAAAGAGTCACATACGTGAGAAATTAGGAAGTACTCGAGTACTGTAGCATGTTTTTTTTGGAAATGCAAATTTTGAACCTTTCTTCTGTTGGAAGTTGCCTTTCTCGTCTTTTTCTATACACTCTCGGCATGTCTTTTGTTCATCTCCATACCCATACTCACTATACATTTCAGCGAGCGCTCGGCAATCCAGAACGTCTCGCGAAACGAGCGAAAGAGCTCGGTCAAAATGCGGTTGCCATAACAGATGCTGGCAATCTCTATGGTGCTTTCGAGTTCTATCAGGCATGTATGGATGAGGATATCAAACCGATTATTGGCGTAGAATTTCTGATTTCGAAGAAGGGTCGAGCGAATCGAGAGAAGGATAATGAATATTATGAAATTGTGCTTCTTGCGAAAAATTACGATTGATACAAAAATCTGATCAACTTAGTTACTCGGTCTCAATTGGAAGGGTATTATAATGGAAAGGCTCGTATTGATTTCGAGCTTTTAGGGGAATATCATAATGATCTTATTGCTCTTTCTGGTTCGATGTATGGGGAAATTCCTCAGATGATTACTACAGGAAAGGATGAATCCAAAATCATCGAGCGAATCGAATACTATCGAGCTCTGTTCGGTGCAGAAAATTATTATCTCGAAATCGAGGAGCATCCAGATAAGCCCTTGCAACCGAAGATCAATGAAATGATTATTGCTCTCGGAAAGCAATATGGATATGAATACGTGGGTACAAATAATGCCTACTACATTACTCCTGATGATGCTGAAGTGCAAGATATGATGTCAGCTGTATCTGATGGTCGTGAACTCGATGATCCAGATCGTCCTACTCTCATGAATGGGGATTATTCGATCCGATCTAGCCGTGATATGGAGGAGCTTTTTGTCTATGCACCGAAGGCATATGAGAATGCTCAGAAAATTGCTGATAGCATTGATCTCCATATCGAATATGGTTCGTATAAGATACCAAAATTCCCTCTTTCTGATCAAGAAAAAATAGAATATGAAAAGTATGAAAAATCAGTTATAGAAAATAATACAAAAAATGTACAGGAATTTCTCTCAATGAATCAGGAAGAGTGGCTCCTGAGAAAAATGTGTATCGAATGACTCGAGTATCGATATGAGATTCGACTCACTTCCGAGGAACAATTCATCTTCCTTCATAAACTCTCTATCCCTCGTCCAGAAAAGAAACTTTCTTCCATGAGTTTAGATGAGCTCTATGAATTGGCACTTTCATATTATTCTCCTGAGAAAAAACAAATCGTAGATGCTCTCGATCAAAAAGCTCAAGGTATCATCAAGCGTCTCGAATATGAGCTGACGGTTGTTGATCTCATGGGATTTAATGGATATTTTTGTATTGTGGCAGATTTTATCCGATATTCGAAGAATAATGGAGTACCAGTAGGACCAGGTCGTGGATCCGCTGCTGGAGCGATTCTTGCGTATCTTTCGGGCATTACGGATATTGATCCCCTTCGGTATGGACTTCTCTTTGAACGTTTTTTGAATCCAGCACGTGTTTCGATGCCAGATATTGATGTGGATTTTTCGGATGAAGGTCGACCCAAAGTACTCGTTTATGTACGTCAGAAATATGGAATGGATCATGTGGCTCAGGTTTGTACTTTCGGAACATTGGCCGCTCGAGCGGCGGTAAAAGATGCAGGAAGGGCCCTGGGTATTCCCTTCTGAGAAATGAATGATTTTGCGAAGCTCATACCCGCACGTCCTGGTATCAGTCTCAAAGAAGCGATGGAAGAATCTACTGAACTCAAAGAGGCTTGTGAAACCGAAGAAAAGTATGAAAAGGTCATGAATGCCGCTTATAAGATGGAAGGTGCGGTTCGTCAGCTCTGAGTTCATGCC
>CAZDFE010000146.1:986-2836 GCA_964504755.1 uncultured Candidatus Peribacteria bacterium | reverse complement strand
CGTCAATTCCGCCTTTGGAGCGATCGAGAAGATCGAAGATATTCGAAGAGGCCGTGAGAGTTACTCTTGTTTCATCGATACCCTGCATGGTATATTCGGATATAAAATCACCTATATTCGAAGAAAGGAAAAAAAGTGACCAAGTAAAGATCGTACTCAGGATAAATATCAGAATAATCCCGATGCTGCGCATTCGAGACGTACAAATTCCATGTAATAAAAAACGAAGTATCATAGACTATATGAGAGGTTGGAGAATTCCAGATTCACACCGATAACGAGCGTCCGCAAGAGAAAAAAACATATCCGAATGACTCACTACCACGAGCGTAGCATTGTTTTCTTTCTGATATTTCTGGAGAAATTCGACAACTTCACGCGCAAATAGCTCATCCAGATGAGCACCGGGCTCATCGAGCAATAATACTCTCGGCTTATAGAGAAGCGTCCGAATGAGATCAATCCGCTCTCGTTCTCCACTCGAAAGGGTCGAAACCTTCTCGGAAAGGATTCATTCGCACCGAAAGAAAGCAATCAACTCTTCATACCAAACTTGATCATACGGACGATTCCCGAAAATATGCGGAAAGAAAATATTTTCCCGAGCACAGAGGTATTCGAAAAAAAATGGTTCTGCCAGAGTCATTCCGATGATTGTTTTCTGGAGTTCGGGAAATTTTCTATCTTCTGGAGAGGTTGTACCAAAAAGAGTATTTTGGTACTCTATTGTTCCTCTATGCCCTCACCTTTCTCCTGCAAGCATCCGAAGCAGTGAAGTCTTCCCAGAACCCGACGGACCCTGAAATACTACCGATGACCCTCCTGGTATAAAAAGCTCATCCACCGAGAGAATAAGGCGATGAGCGTATTGTATTCGAATACAGCGAGCTGAAAGCGAAATAGCTGACATATACTTTTATTTGGTAGACTGAGGTAACTCATTCTGAGAAACAACATCGAGCAGCTCGGGTAATTCCCTAGAAGCAAGAAGATTTTGTTCCTCTGGAGCAGTAAGCTCAGGAAGTACCACAGGAGAAGAAAGAAGCTCTTCATGCACTACTGCAGATAAGGCTGGTAGAGTATCTGCTGAAGGTAAAGTAGATTGCAGAGTTGTAGCTCCTATAGATTCTTGATGTATCGAAGGGGTGACACGAATAGTATCTTCTTGAGAAACGGGTAATACCCTACCTTCCTCTGCTTCAGCAACGGTAGGGATAGCCTCATCGCCCGTTACATCCTTCGAAACCAGAACCTCAGACATATTATCTTCTCAGGCGGAAGAAGAAGAGTGTGGAAATAGCTTTGGGGAAACAATATCTCATCCAACGAGCACTTCAGAGGTATTATTCGAGATAGATGGCCCTACCATCGGGATTGGAGGAATGATCTTATTGTCTTCATAAATGATATCATTTCATTTCGTCTCAGGCATATTCAGAGATATTTCTGTCGGCTTTTTCCTGAGTGCGACAATACCCATATGGAGAAAAAAACCAACGATACCTCCCACAAGAAAAAGCACCCCTGGAATCATCCATAGCATCTCTCCACGTGACTCGATCGGATCATATCATGAAGCCAGCACACTCTGAGAAACCGCCATACAGAGAAAAGACAAAATCATTCGATGCATATAATAAATAGTGATTAATAATTATTTTTGTTCCTTTCGAAGCAGAGAAGAAAAGTTCACTTCCCCACTCACTGAGCGAGCCAGTTCATCAACGCGATAGTAGGAGCGAGCTTGCTCGAGTGGCAATTTTGTATCGATGAGTCCAACATTGTATATGATCTCATCCGAGTGAGATGGCAAGAGAACATTGAGGTTCCAGGAAAGTTTATTATTTCTG
>CAZDFE010000146.1:0-976 GCA_964504755.1 uncultured Candidatus Peribacteria bacterium | reverse complement strand
AGAATTCTGGCTCGCGAGCAAGTTTATCGGAACGAATAAGAAGCGATCGGAAAAATAGAGCTGTTTCTGATTTCGTAGCTCGAACAGGATACATATATACCTGATCCTTTCGATAATTCGTTCGAAGTTTTATCATATCTTCCTCATCACCGATCATATAGACGAGTTCGTACTGATTCATAAATCCACGAATCGCATCAAATCTTTCCCCACGCTCTTTCCTGATTTCTGGAGAAATAACTACATTTTTTCCACCTGAAAAAGAAAAGGAAACCATGGTATGTGCTGGGCCATCTTTCTCTGAAAACGGTTCGATGATATAGTACATTTTCTCGATCTCATCCAGATTATACTGCTCAGTATAGTAGCTCGAATTATACTCAGTCGGGCTCGTATACCGGAAAGCACGGGCATTTTCGATTGTTACTATAGTTCCTGAGAAGCTCACCGTCGGAAGAATAGCCTGATCGGGCGACCAATCACGATAGAGTGATGGTTTCTGAGAAAGCCACCATGCTAAGAATACAGTCAGTCCGACGAGAACAATAATAAGCAACACTCGCTCCAAAATATACCAAAACACTCGACTCATTCGAAAGAAATAATGGAGTAATAATCGAAAAAAGGAATTCCATATATTTCGAAGATACGAAGGAGTGACATCCGCTGTTTCTGATTCAATCCGTTTTACCCGACGAGAAGTCATAAAGAAAAATGTTACGATTTAGAAATATAATTCACACTTCCACCCTGTTCAATCCATATTTTTATTTTTTCGAGAAGTACATCGAGATCTTTTTTCGGCAAGGTACTTTCGAGATTCAAGAGAACAAACTGATAGGCAGATTCGAGTTCATGTGGCTGAAAGGTGGTACGTCTATAGGTATCAGTGATATGTTTCGCAAGTCTCAGAACCGAAGTGCGCCGTACTACAAACTGATCTCCATTATTGGCCTGAAACTGGATACCACTATAC
>CAZDFE010000145.1:0-2868 GCA_964504755.1 uncultured Candidatus Peribacteria bacterium | reverse complement strand
CTATATTATCATTCAGCAAATCGAGAATAACTTCCTCGTTCCCTATGTGATGAGTAAAAACCTCGATCTCTCTCCTTATTTTGTATTTATCGTTATGCTGATTGGAGCATCCCTCGGAGGTGTTCTCGGGATTATACTCGCGGTACCTATGGCAGCCATCCTGAAGTTTGGACTTCATGAATATCTCAAGAATTCCCGTGCAAAGGAAGATATCATCTGAGAGGATACCATAGTACTTCCAGCATGAAACAAAAAAAATACTCCTCCAGGAAAAAAGAAGACTTCCCCCCTCACTACACCATAACCTGAGATTCGATTTCCATAAGAATCCGCTCGATTACC
The DNA here is from genome assembly GCA_964504755.1 of uncultured Candidatus Peribacteria bacterium. GTDB lineage: Bacteria > Patescibacteriota > Gracilibacteria > BD1-5 > UBA2023 > CAZDFE01. The sequence goes on along the minus strand of CAZDFE010000145.1, from coordinate 2,526 downwards.
TTTCGGTCATTCCATGGAATCGATCACTGTTGCGTTACCTGAACGGTCTCAGCCCCCTTACCAGCCACGAGAAGAATATCATTAGGATGAAGCATGAGGAGTGCCGTACGGAGAGCATCTTCACGGGATGGTATAATCCAGAAATTATCCCCCTCTTTACGTTTAATACCGACAGAAACATCCCGAATAATAGATAACGAATCCTCTGTGTAGGTATCATCGTCTGTGAGGACCACAATATCCGAAAGTATATCCACGATACGCCCCATTTTTGGACGTTTTGTAGTATCTCGATCGCCCGTAGCTCCAAATACAGTAATAATTCGATTCCTTCCTTCGATCTTTCGAAGGGTTTCGAGTACACTGCGAAGTGATTCTTCCGTATGCGCATAGTCAACGAATATTTTCGCTTTTCGCATATTCGGTACCTCTTCCAGTCGACCTGGAATACCACCGATCGTACCAATTACCGACTGAATAGTCTGAATATCGACTCGCTGTGACATGAGGACTGCGATCGCCGCCAAGATATTCATAATATTAAATTCCCCCTGAAGGTGCGAATCAATATGGAATACATTCGATGGCATACGAACATCGAAAGAAGTTCCCAGAGCAGTGAGTTTTACATTATCAGCACGAATCTGAGCACTCGGGGAAAATCAGAACGTATACATCACATCTACCACAATATCTTTCGAGAGGAATCGTGAAGCATATTCACTATCCATATTCACGACAGCAACTTTGCGAATATTTTTATGAATTCCATATTTATAGAGATTTTTGAAGAGTTGCAATTTTGTCTCAACATAGTTATCCATGGTTTTATGGAGATCGAGATGATCCTGACTAATATTCGTCATTACTGCGACGTCATAGCGAAGTCCGTATATACGATTATAATAGATCGCATGGCTCGATGTCTCGATCACCGCATATTCACAACCACGTTCTTTCGCTTGTTTTAAGAAACTCCAGAGTACAAATGGCGAAGGGGAGGTCATCTTGATATTATTGTCCATTTCCTCATCCGCGAGGATCATATTCACGGTCGAAAACATAGCCACCTTCTTTCCTGAAGCAATGAGTCCACGGGCGATCAGATTTGTCGTGGTTGTCTTCCCTTTTGTTCCTGTGACACCAATCACGATCATATCCTTCGCAGGATTCCCAGAAAGAAAAAAAGCGAGCAATCCTCGCATATAATGATAGAGCACACGAATGGGAGAATCGAGACGAATGAGCGAACGAAAAAATGAGAGCATATATGCAATAAGAAAACGGTTGAATTCTATGAATTTTTCTATATTATTCAAGCCATCATTTGAGACATTCTTTCTTTATAGGCTATGAAATTCCAGATCGAAACCGGAAACGAAAATAACATTCTCCGAAAAAAGGCAACTCCCATCAGTCTCAAAGAACTGAAATCCTACACGAAAGTGGCAGAAAGTATGGTAAAGTATATCAAAGATCCAGAGAAAGGAGGGGTTGGTCTTGCAGCTCCTCAGATTGGTATAAGTAAACGTCTCATTGTCGTTTCTCTCATGCATGACTATGAGGATGAGAACTTCCGGACGATCGCTATGATCAACCCTGAGATTATCGAACATACAGAAGAAGTATGTACTGACAGTGAAGGGTGTCTCTCGGTACCGGGTGAATTCGGTGATGTTACCCGATGGGCTGGCATCAAGGTCGAGTTCCTGAATCTCTCAGGCATGAGACAATCCCTCAAACTCACTGATCTCGCAGCACGCATCGTACAGCATGAGATCGACCATCTCGATGGAATCCTCTTCACTGATAAAGTTGAGAAAAATACTCTCAAAAAAGTATCATAAAAAAATAGAACAATTATATATGTTCTATTTTTGCTTGGGAATTACACTTCTGGAGAAAAAATAGTTTTCATCACATTCTGAATGAGTGTCCGACGATCTCATGGGTATCGAATATTTTCGAGAAAACGAATAAGTTTTTCGAATATATGAAATGGCTCTATTTTTTCGAAAAGAAAGGCATTCCCCTCGAATTTCATGGGATTAAACTCCTGAAGTCATGGGAAGGCGTTCTCAGGAACAATCGGAACAACCCCCTGAGACATATAGGAACCAATATCGAGAAGAGTCATATGATCCGTTATCAGAGCATCAAAACCACCCTGCAGAGAGAAATCATTCGGAAGCTCAGATGCGATAATAGCCACCATTCAGAGCTCCTGACACGCCTCGATGAGAAAGGTTTGTATATGGGGAGTTTCTATATCAAGCAGAATAACGGCCCTATTTTTCTGTGGACGAGCCTCCTGAATGAGGAGTTTCCGTTTGAGTTCATTTCGATCCGTAGTAGCAATTTTTGGCATATGGGTATTGGTTTGGTATTTCCCATAGCATAGCATAAAATAAGAGCGAATGCGAAGAAATATAATTGACTCTTATTATATATAGTGATTAGATATATAAAATGATTGGATTTTTTCGAATTTCTCTTGTCGCATCCGTTCCGTTCAGGACTGGCATC
>CAZDFE010000144.1:0-2911 GCA_964504755.1 uncultured Candidatus Peribacteria bacterium | reverse complement strand
GATATCGGACGGGCATATCTCGCAAGATTTCAGGATAATGATAAAACTATCCCGACCATCCTCACGAGCTCTCAGATGCTCACGACAGGAGTCGATGCTCTCAATGTTCGAAATATAGTACTACTCAGGAATATACAAAGTCAGGTCGAATATAAGCAGATTATTGGTCGTGGGACTCGACTGTATGATGGGAAAGAATACTTTACTGTCATTGACTATATCTGAGCTACGAATCGATTTCCTGATATTACTTGGATCGGACATGTCGATATAGAAGAAATAGATGAGAATAATCCTAAAGAAAAGAAAGAAATAAAAGAAGAAGCTCCTCCTATCGAAAACTTTGAAGCTCGAGAAAAAGAACCACGAGAACCAACCCTTATCGTCGAGCTCGATGCAGGTAGGGAAGTCCGAGTCATCGATATCGAGACTCGCTATATCGACCCAGAGACTGGCAAGCTCCTCTCATCCCGAGACTTCCTCATGAAGCTCGTGGACAGACTCCCGACGTTCTATCGTGACGAAGCACAACTCAGGAAAATCTGGTCAGATCCAGAGACTCGAGAAGATCTCCTTGCTCACCTCGCGAGTATCGGTATCGGTGCTGATCAGCTCGAGGATCTCACTCGTATGTTCGAAGCGGAGAACTCTGATATCTTCGATGTCCTCGCCCATCTCTCCTATGGGACAGATATCCGATATCGTACCGAGAGACGAGATATCGCCTCGAGTATCCTGGATGAATACGAGAGCCTCGATGCGCGAGCATTTCTCGAGTTCCTGCTCACACTCTATGTCCGTAATGGCATCCTCGAGTTCCGTCGGGATGGACTCGCGGCAAAAGTAGCACTCTTCGGAAGAACGCCTCGTGATCTCGCCACCGTGTTCGGAAGCAATACTGCCCTCAGAGAGGCGTATTACAAGGTGCAGGAAAGCTTATATGTTAAGTAAAGATTATGAATATTGCATTTATAGACTTCCAAAATCTGTGAAAAAGTATAGATACGAATCTCTATAAGTACTATATCAATATCACAGGGAGACCATACCCAGCCAAGAGAATCTGTGATGAATTTTCTAAAAATAGACTCATTACTGAGTGAAAACAAAAAGAATCAGACTTCACCCTCGTACATACGGCATGGAAGATGGATTTTCTGAAGTTTCGTGAATATCTCAGACAGAAATTCTCCATCGATCGAGCAATTATATTTATCTGATATATTTCTGAAAATGAGACGTTTTACACGAGGCTGAGGGACTTCGGATTCGAGATTATATTCAAACAGACGCTCATCCAGTGAGAAGTCATAAAAGGCAATGTCGATGCTGAGCTCGTAATGCATGCGAGTCTTATGATCCATGAGTATGATGGTGCCGTACTCGTGACAGGAGATGGTGATTTCCTCTGTCTCGTCGAGGAGCTCATACAGAGATCGAAGCTCATCCGCATACTCACACCAAATAATCAGACCTTCTCCCAGCTCTACAAGCCATATCTCTCATACATACTCCCGCTCACTAAAGTACGAGAAAAACTCGAACACAAAAAAAACGAGCATCGGCTCGAAAGCGTAGCTCGTGATCTGTAAGTAGAGTCATTATATGCGAAAATGTATCGAATGCAAAATAATCTCATAAAAATACCAAAATCCCGACCAAAATCCCGCGTGAATGTCAGTCCTGGAATGGGGCAGGAAAGTTTATATGTTAAGTAAGTCTCTATGCAAAAAGATTTCGACTCATGGAATGAACTCAAGAAAACACTCGAAACAAAAAAGAAGCCAATACTCTTCAAAGAACGTGAAATCTGGTGGACATCTATCGGTGTCAATATAGCAAATGAATCTTGTGGAAAATGAGCCACTTTCCGTCGTCCAGTCCTCATCCTCAAAAAACTCTCATCGAACTCATGTATCTGCATCCCCCTGAGTAGCCAGACCAAGACAGGCACTTGGTACTCGTCATACGATATCCATGGAGTTGTATATACTGCTCTCCTGTATCAGATACGAATGATGAGTACGAGTCGGTTCCAGCGACGCTTCGCCGTACTCGATGATAGTGACTTCCAGAAAATAAAAAAAGATCTCCAGCAATTACTAGAAATCTCAGAATTATCATCCACTCGTGAGAGTGGAATCGGTGGGTAAATCCCAAAAGGTAAATGTAGTATATACCAACTCTCCGAAAACGCAAACAAAATCATACCAAAATCCCCGAAGTGTCAGTCCTGGAGTGGGGGCAGGGAAGTTTATATATTAAGTAAAAATATATGATATCAGTAATTAAACCAAATCTCACACTTGAAGATATAATTCAAGATTCTGAAGATACTCATTTTGAGAGAAAATCATTTTGAATCACTCCGTCAAAACTCGCAAATAGCATTATTGGTATGGCAAATGCAGAATGAGGGATAATATTTCTCGGTATTTATGAATGAGTTATAGAAGACTGAAAAGAAATTGATCCTATAAAATTAAATAACTTTCGGCAAATTGGTATCGATTTTATTTCGCCACCGTGCAATTTTAGAATAGAAGAAATCGATATTGATTGAAAACTTATTTTTATGTACCATATCGAGCCTGATTTTGAGAGATTATTTATGAAGAAGGATACTGAAGAAGTATATTTGAGGGTATGAGATGAGACGAGAAAACTCGATAGGGCAGAAGTAGAAAAACTCCAATATGACAAAAGTATTCGCAAATATGAGGATGAAATAGTTCCAGATTTTGATGAGAGTGATTTTAGAAAATCAGTGTGTGAATATTACCAAAAGAAGATGAAGTATGAATGAGACTTTCGAGATCTTCTGGTGAATAGATATCTTGCAATCTTTAAAGATGGAAAGTATTTTTATAGAAATTCCGCAGTCCTTCTTTTTGCAGAGGATCCAGAAAAA
>CAZDFE010000143.1:0-2931 GCA_964504755.1 uncultured Candidatus Peribacteria bacterium | reverse complement strand
CCCTTATACTTCGGCAGTATATTTTTCATCCTCTTATGAATCTTTCTGATCTTCGAACCCAGATTTCGGATATCGACTCGGAACTTCTCACCCTCTTCGAAAAACGACTCCAGCTGACACATCAGGTGGGACAGTATAAAAAAGAGAAAAATCTCCCTGTGTTCGATCCTGATCGAGAAAAAGATATTATCGCAAATATTCGTGATAGCTTTTCTCCTGATCCATCAGGTATTGAGTCACTCTGGCGCGAACTCATGTATATCTCGAAACGGGAACAGTCTCGAACGATTTTTGGTTCCAATGATTCGATTCGCATTGGGATTATGGGTGGAAAGGGAAGTTTTAATGAGATTGCGATTCATGCTTTTTTGACTCGAACGGATATTCAGACAGTATTGCATGATCTCATACGTGAGAATCCTACTCGACACGTCGAAATCCTCTATCTCTATACCACCGAGCGAGTGCTCGAAGCATTGAATTCATGAAGCATTGATTTTGGGATTTTCGGAATTTCGAACTCGATCGGTGGACTCGTGGGAGAGACATTCGAAGTATTAGGGAAGTATCGATGGGAACAGCTCGCCGTCCAAGAAATCCCCGTGCATCATGCGCTTATGATCCATCCAGAGGCGAGTATCGAAGGTATTTCGATCATCATGGGGCACGATCAGGCGATTCGTCAGTGTGAGCAGACACTTGAAAAACTATTTCCGCAGATTCCGAAAGGAGCGGGAGAAGGGGAATATATGGATAATGCGGCGATTGCAGAAGGAGTTGCCACAGGAAAACTCCCACACAATATTGCGAGTATCGGTCATGCTTCCCTCGCAGAAATCTATGGACTTACGATCGTGAAACAAGATATCCAGGATCGTTCAGATAATCGAACGACGTTCCTCATCGTTGAGCGATAGTGCTCTTAATAAAAAACCACTTCATTTCTGGAGTGGTTTTTTTTGTTGAGTTTACTTGAGTAAATCTTCGATCGAACTGGCACCGAGAATATCTTGCTCTGCCTGTGCAATATCTTCCGGCTGGATTCATGATGAAACAGGCTTTTGTGAGAGCGTATTTTCTACACCGAACGTTCCTCATTTCTTCAGAAAATCCTGGAAAAAAGCCCGTCCATGTTCGCTTTTGAGCATCTCATTCGCGACTTGGTGGATTTCGGCTTTGATCTCAGCTTGTGTCTGACAGTGCGGGCACACGATCGTCATGCCGAGTCCTGTTTCAGCGATAGAGGTCACACGAATAACATCTTCGGTTATTTTTTTCCCGCATTGCTGGCATACGAAGTTTTCGAGCGTTGTTTCGATAATGTTGCGAAGAAAAATATAGTGCATGGCAATGAAAATATAGGCGTATTGTAGCGAAAAATGCGAAAAAATCAAAAATATTTAGCCCCATCGAATCTCACGGTTTCCTTCGGAAATCAGAAATGTATTCGTACGAGAAAACGGTTTTGATCCGAAAAAACCACGATCCGCTGAGAAAGGCGATGGGTGAGCACTCGTGATAATATGATGTTTCGTTGTATCGATGAGTGCCGATTTCGCGATTGCATAATTCCCCCAAAGGATAAAGACAATCCCCGATCGTTCCTCAGAAAGGGTTCGTATCACCGCATCCGTGAAGATTTCCCATCACTTGTCCTTGTGAGAAGCGGGTACTCCTTCACGGACGGTCAGTACAGCATTCAGGAGGAGTACACCTTGCTCTGCCCAATCCGTGAGATCGGTTTCTGTTCTCGTGATCCCCATATCAGAAGCGAGTTCCTTAAAAATATTTCGCAGGCTCGGCTGTGGCTTCGATCCCGTCGGAACAGAGAAAGAGAGTCCCATAGCCGCTCCGGGAGTGTGATACGGGTCTTGGCCGAGAATCACGACCTTCACTTCATCGAAAGGAGTCATATCGAACGCTCGAAAAATATTTTTCCCAGTAGGGAAGCAACTCCCAGAAGCGTATTCAGACTTCACGAATGCCGTGAGTTCATGCCAATACGGCTTCTCGAATTCACTCGCGAGTGCGGTGAACCACGATGGATGGATGCGTACAGAAGGATTCATGAATACGAGTATATAAAAACCCCTCGAAAAATCGAGGGGAAAATGGGAATTACGCGGTTTCTTTGAGTGATTTTCTTCTTTCAGCCGTTACTCCATTATTTTCTAAACTTCCATTTTCAATTAATCGATTCATAGCTAATCGAAGTCTGGCAGCATGAATAATCTTTCTCGCTTTTTGAGGATTCTCATGGATCATAGAAATGATAGTCTCTATCTCTTCTGTTGCAGAACTTCTTATCTCATCCACAGTGTTACGCTCAGTCCTCCTGAGAAGTAATGGATACACGCTTTCCAAGAGGGGTAAAAAAATTTCTTTCGCCTTCGTAGGGAAATTGGAATTTTGAAAGCTATTTATGAGAGTATTGATATGGATGACATCATTATTGGCAAAATAATCAATATGAGGTTGAATCTGTAATTTCTTTTGTAATTCGGGATGAATTTGCTTTCCATGAAGTAATACGAAATTATTTGGCATTCTTTCCCAGAAAGATTGTATCTTATCGATAAGAATAATGACTCCGAGTTGCTTGATTTCGTCGTCGGATAGTTTATCAACTTTTTCTATAAAAACTCCTTCTGCGGCATGGTGGAGCTCCGCGAGTTTGCGTGCGGATTGGAACTTTCTTTTTTCAGGAGAATCTTCCTCGAGTTTTCCTTCGATCTTATCCCAGACTTCCTCTCCCATCAGCACGTGAAAAATACTCCATGCCTGACCCATGGAAATATTCTCTCTATTTATATTATGAGTGTTACAATAGTTTGTAAGTCGATCCGATGTGAGAAATCCCCTGTATCCTTGTTGGAGAAGTTCAGTATCTCCTTTTTTCATACTGGCTTCGGATTAGCTATCATATTCGTT
>CAZDFE010000142.1:0-2935 GCA_964504755.1 uncultured Candidatus Peribacteria bacterium | reverse complement strand
CGAACTTGTGACTAAGCCTTAGGAGTGCCTTGTTATTCCACTTAACTACGGGGACGACGCAGCCTCACATCAGCTTCGAGCATTATTTTTCTCGATACCGAAAACAGGAAAGAAACATCGTAAGAATGCGGAGATTCTATGGAAAATCTTGTCTTTTGCAAATAAGTTTGCAGGCGGACCGCTTTTCTCTAAAATAAGCACATTCTAACTCATCCATCATGGAAAAAACCGTCGAAGAACAAACACAAATCAAGAAAATGCGAACCAAGAAAGAGAAAACAATCGAAGCCCTGACGACCTATCAGATCAATCAGATCGAAGGCTTGATCGACGCCATCGAAGCCTCTGGACTCGAAGAATTCATGGAATATATCCGCTCACCCTGGAAGATGCTCTGGCCCAATTTTGTTGCGGGCATTGCGCGTGGATTTGGGGCGCTCGTCGGAGCCACTATCGTGATTGGTCTTATAGGCTGGACACTCTCGATGCTCATCGATCTTCCTCTCATCGGAAAAAAACTCGAACCCTATGTAGAAAAGGTTCAAACCGAATTTTCAAAATTCACCGAAGCTAATAACTATCGATCCAATATCGAACGAATCGAAGCCAGTCTCGAAGGCATACAAGAAGAAATCCATCTCCAGAACCAATTCCTTCGTACCGAACAAAAAAACAATACCCAGTCTGGCACTTCTTCTCCTAAACGATAGTATTTCCTATGCCTCGAATCGGATTTTTCGGAACCCCATCACTCGCTGCCTCCGTCCTCACGGACATACTCGATCATTCTGACTTCGAAGTGGTTTTTGTCGTAACGAATCCTGATAAGCCCGTTGGCCGAGACCAACTCCTCACTCCCACTCCAGTGAAAACCATAGCCCTCGAGCATGATATTCCCGTATTCACTCCCACGAAAATCCGAGATAATACTGAATTTCTCGATACGCTTCGTGCGTTCGAGTGTGACTATTTCATCGTCGTTGCGTATGGTCGGATTCTTCCGAAGGCATTACTCGATATTCCGAAAAAAATGTGCATCAATATCCACGGATCGATCCTGCCGAAATACCGTGGTGCTTCCCCGATCCAGTCAGCACTCCTCCATGGGGAAACAGAAACGGGTGTGACAATCATGCAGATGAGTGAAGGGATGGACGAAGGCGATATTCTCAAAATCCGAACTATCGCCATTGATCCGACGGAAACCTCTGCGAGCCTCTTCGAGAAATTCGCTGCCCTATCTGGCCCTACCCTCATCCAGACACTTCTCGAACTCGAACATGGTGGCATCACTCCTCTCGTACAAGATACAGAACAAGCTACATATTGTACCAAAATCGAGAAAGAAGATGGGAAGATCGACTGGCAAAAAACCGCCAAAGAAATCTATCAACAGTGGCAAGCCTATACACCCTGGCCAGGAATCTATACCGAATACGAAGGGAAAAAACTGAGTCTCGAATCGATTTCTCATACCACTACTCCAGCAGCATGACATCCGACAGGAACTGTAATTCAGACCGCTCATAAAGAAATCGGGGTAGTATGCGGATCTGGAATGATCCTCCTTCGGGATATGAAACTCGAAGGGAAAAAAACACAAAATATTACCGATTTTGTAAATGGACGAAAGGATTTTCTCGGATATAAATTCTCATAACTATTCTTCCTTTATGTCTACCCTCTTCTCAAAAATCATCGCGGGCGAAATTCCATCCTACAAAATCTATGAAGATGAATACGTCTATGCATTTCTCGATATTTTTCCTCATGTACTCGGCCACACCCTGATTGTACCGAAGATAGAAATCGATCATTTTTCGGAAGTGCCAGAACCCTACTACAGCGCCATCTTTCTCGCGGCCAAGGAGATTTCACCTGCGATAACGAAAGCAACTGGTTGTGCACGTATCTGTAGTATGTTCGTCGGCTATGAGATTCCTCATTGCCACTACCACCTCATTCCCACAAATAGCATGGATGATATCGCTCCTGAAAAAAGCCATCCTGCTGATGCCAGTGAGCTGGAATCGATGCAAAAGGCAATTGTACAATACCTTCCTTCATAAACCTACTTTCTCTCGGAAATTTGCACTTTCTTAAAAAAGAAGTGCATAATGCTCGCATATTCCTCGGATGCAATCTTCAGGCCATAGGGGATATCTTTGAAAATAATGACATACAGCGTATCTCCACATAAAAAAAGCTGGATCGCAGAATTCGACGCTGGAAGATCAGCAAGCGTTTTCATATTTGATACCATCATGATCTCCTCGAGAATCGAGATTCCATTTCCGAGATAGATATCGAGATGCACTTGGTGTTTTTCCAGACGTTTCAGAAATCCCGGAGCATACTGAAGAAAGTTCACAGAACTTCGATTTTCGAGCGTATTACTCGCGAAAAATTTTATCTGTTTATATTCATTCTCCAGAACAACATTCAAAATATCTTCATACAGATTTTTTATCCCCTCTATTCCTTCGTAAAAAACAATATTCGGTCTTCCTGAAAAGCTATTCTTTTCGAGCTGATCCAATTCTTCTTGGAGCACGAGTAAGTGCTCTTTTTTTGTTTCTATATCCTCGATTTCGGCCGCTAATTTGTGTTCGAAAACATGTTTATCTGCTACAAAAAAGAGCTTCACACCGTCTTTTGTAATCTGAGAAATAAACCCCTTTTTTACCAATTGCAATAAGGTCTTATACGTATTAGTACGCTCATCACCGATATGTTTCGCGATGGTAGAGGCTGGCTTTTTCCCATATTGGGAGAGAAACAGGAAAATCTCACCTTCTTTTTTTGTAAGACCAAAACTACGGAGCACTTCGAGAATTTTTTCTGTCATCATAGGTGTGAATATATGAGTCACACTATTTATACAAAAAACATTGTCAGAATGCAAATTTTAGTTACTAATGATTCAACTTTACGC
>CAZDFE010000141.1:0-2939 GCA_964504755.1 uncultured Candidatus Peribacteria bacterium | reverse complement strand
ACTCTCATGAGTCCTTTCTCTGGATATTGCAAAAATTATTCCGAAGTTCGAGGTACGAAAAAAGCGCCATCTCGAGATTATCCGAAAAATGAGTGTGAGTACTCGTGATGCGGTTATGAAACGTGTGAATGATGAGCGCCTCGCGGTAAAAAGTAAACAAATGAATGAAGAAGAGGCGATCTATCCATTTATAAAAATTGAAGATAATCTCGTACGATTCTATCCAGAACAGGGGGTGGCGGGTCAAATTACTGGATTTGTCGATGGGGAAGGAAATGGAAAATATGGAATTGAAGGATACTTCCAAGATATACTTCAGGCAGAAAGCCCGACTCAGAAGGTAGTGAAGGATAGTGCAGGTCGTCCGATCGGATGATATCTTTCGCGTGATTTTATTTCTGGGAAGACGGGAGTGGATATCACTCTCACGATCGATCGTAACATTCAGAAAGAAATATCGAACATGCTCGAACAGGCGGTAAAGGAATATCGTGCGAATAAAGGAAGTGTGATCGTTATGGATCCAAAAACTGGAGCCATTACCGCTATGGTGAATTATCCTGATTATGATCCCAATAGTTTTACTGATGTGTATGAGATGGAGCGGGTAAGTTATGCGAAATATACGAATCCATATTTTGATCTTTTTGGTGTTCGTATGTTTGTCGAGGATTCAGCGAGTGGGAACCTGCTTGGGAATATTGATGGTGTGCGTATGAAGCTTCGAGAGGCGAGTGATGATGATATCCAGAATGGTATTATTCCGAAGTATAAATACAAAAATAATTACGGTGCGAGCGTCTATTCGAATGATGTTGTTTCTGCACTGTATGAGCCAGGATCGGTATTTAAGTCGATTACTACTGCGATCGGAATTGATACGGGTGAGATCGAACCCAATGATACCTACTATGATAAAGGATATGTGGAGATCGATTATGGAACTCATAAACAGCGGATCAAAAATCTCTCAAATAAGTGTCTCGGACGACATACTTATATTAATGCGATTAATTGGTCGTGTAATGTTGGTATGATCGATATTATCGAAAAAGTTGGGCCTTCCTTATTTTATAAATATATTCACGATTTTGGCTTTGGTATGAAGACGAATATTACCCTCGATGGCGAACAGTATGCTCAGATTAGTCCCTATGAGAAATGGTCCCGTACTCAATTTTTTACGATGTCATTCGGACAGGGAATCAATGTTTCTATGCTTCAGATGGCGGCAGCGTATTCAGTGCTTGCGAATGGGGGGGTATATATGGAACCACATATTGTTGAGTCCTTGACATACGCTGATGGTCGAAAGGTAGAAAATGTTCCAACTCCACTCCGACGAGTGATTAAGGAAGAAACGGCAAAAAAAATTACTGCGATGCTCGTCGATAGTGTAAAAAATGGGTTTGCTGCGAAGGGTGGAGTTCCGGGTTATATGGTAGCCGGAAAAACGGGAACATCTCAGATTCCCTATCGTGGAACCTATGAGAATCTCTATCTCCGCAGTGATCTCGGTCATACGATTACTTCGTATGGTGGCTATGCTCCTGCAAATAATCCAAAATTTGTTCTGATCGTGAGCTTGAATCGTCCGAGAACTGCTATCTATTCAGAGACGACTTCATCCGCACTTTTTTCGAAAATTGCTCAGTACTTGCTCGAATACTATAAGGTACCAAAAAACACAAACTAACGTTTGTGTTTTTTATTGTTGGAAGGTAGCCTTGAGCATAGCCTGTTCGATTTCTTTTTCCATCTCGGTTTGTATATCCTTCATGAGAATGAGATCCCCGAGAATGTGCTTTTTCTTTTCGATATTTTTCTGCTCTGTTCGTATGAGCAGTGCCCCCATGACATAGAGCATGCTATAGCGGATCATGATATAAAAAACCATTCCAATAATGCATCCTATAATGGCTCCAATGAAGCCAGGATGTACTCATAGGTTTTCGAGCAGGTAGGGAAACTGAGTATCGAGATTCATAATGAGGGAATATTATTGTTCTTGGAGTTCTGCGAATAGAATCATACGTTCGAGGGTGGTTCCGATCGGCCAGCAGGTCATGAGAGAGAGTTCTTTCTTGTTGGGATCACGTCCTTCGAGGGCTTTTACATCTCCTGGTTTTACGACCACTCGGTCGGTCACGCGGTAGGTATATTTTTTTTGCTGGTAGTAGACGATGATTTCATCATTCTTCTGGAGTTGATCGAGCAGTGCGAAAACATCATTGTATTCACTCTGGATCCATGGATAATTCGAAGAATGACCAAAAATGAATGCATTTCCGATCTGTCCTGGTTCTGCGGTTCCAGGATAGCGAACCACTCCTTTTTTGAGTTCTTCCATGAATACCTCATGCATCGTATCGAAGTCCGCATGTGCCTCGATCGAAACATCGACGAGGGGAATATTTTTATTGATTCGAGGAATAATAATTCGATTTTCATAGGGAGTGACGGAGAAACTCGTTTTTCGTGTATTTTCATTCATTCCACTGAGGAGCTGCTCGGGAGAATAGGTTCGACCATAGATCATTTCGGGATGGGATTCGGCTATTTTCTCAGTGACTACTTCGAGTGAGTCGGCACGTTCGATCGATATATTTTCTGAAGCATGTACTTCTACGCTCGAGGCAGAGAGGAGATTCTGAACCTCATCTCGCGCTGAGAGGAGAGCATCTGGATTAATCCAGTTTATCACTCGACTGGAATAGGCACTGTAGTTCAGTAGGGAAAGAAGGGTTCCAAAAACACCTCATGAGACGATAAGATAGAGTCCCACCCATCGAAGGGTTCGTCCGAAAGAATGCCAGAAAGAATGTTTTTTTGTTTCGAGTTGTAAGAGGGGATCGTGGATGGAAGCAGACATAGTATTGGTATAAATACTAAGAAATATATCTGCGGTTTTCTTAGTAGGAATAAGTACTATGGTATGC
>CAZDFE010000140.1:0-2957 GCA_964504755.1 uncultured Candidatus Peribacteria bacterium | reverse complement strand
TTGAGGTGCGTATGCCTTCGGGTGTGTGGGTTCAAGTCCCATCTTGGGCACCAGATAAAAAATAACTCTCGTTCGAAAGAACGGGAGATTTTTTATGGATTTTCGAGCAGAATATCTCTTACATGATCCACTCCCTTATGTGTGAGAATAGGAGTCATATGTCATCAGGGAACACTTTTATTAATAGGGTTTTTTATAGAGAATCATAGCTTTGCTAGATGCTCGTGTCACTGACAATCCGTTCCGATAAACCTATCAACAGAAGGAATAACAGTGGTCAATCGATGAATACAAGATCAGATATTCCGAGGTGATAGAACCCCATCCTTATTATCATCTAAATTCCGTAAATCCAATACTGCAGGAATATATCCAAGTCATGCAATAGTAGCAACAACTGGAGGAGCGTTTGGTGTCGAAATCTGCATAACATGACCAATAGCTAACTTTTTAGCTACCAACAATGCCAGAATACCTCAGGCACTGTGTCAGATCAATATACAATCATTGTGGTTTTCATAAGACTCTATGGAACGAGCGATTTTGTCTGCTAATTCGACCAGTCCATATTTCATATAATCCACGGCTGAAATATCTGGGTACACCACATTCATAGATGAAGACAGTTTATCTCATAAGACGGTCATCATTCCTGGATTACAGAGAAATCATGGGATCAAAATCGCCATCTTCCGTCATTCGCCTTCTTGAGAAATAATATTTTCAGGATGATAAAGAGCCCCTCGTATATTCAAACCCGTTTGCTTTATAAGCAGTGGGTCTCACAGAAGTCATCACAGAGCCTGGAGTTGAGATATCGACATTCTGAAAAATAAAGAAATAGAGAGTTATCAATATGAACTATATCAGAAACTAGCATAAAAACCAAATTACTTGATGCATTTCTAGGACATAACATTGCTTCATGGCTTTTTGACTTTTTCCCCATGTTTCACTATACTGGAAGCTAAGAAAACCACACCAACCATAATGAAGACTTCCCTTATCCGCATCTATCACGCATATACTTCGACTCGCGAAGGTTTTAAAAGCTTTCTCGAAGGGCTCGCCAAAATCCTCGAACATAAGCATTTCACTCTGGGTCTCTCGTATAAAAAGGGTGAATTTTTCTATTCTTTTACGGGAGATGATACCGTCACCGAGATGTTCGAATCCAAACTCTACACCGAGTTTCAGGACTTTCAGATGACGCCAGACACGATCCAGGTATGGGATTTCGAAGGAGAAAAAAGTGTGGTCGGAGAAATATATCTCAAGAATAAATGGTTTTTTCCTTTTTCGGATCATGAAAGCGAAGAAAGTGACTTTGTGACGAAACTCTTTCGATCTTTCGATGCCCTGAATCTCTCCACCGATAAAGTCGGACTCTTCCTCTCACTCGAACCATTCGAAGCGAAAGGAGCGGGATTTTATCTCTCGACGAAGATAAAAGTACTCTTCTTTCGACTCCGACTCGCCCTGACGTTCTGGAAATACTGGTTCGATCATAAAGCTGAAAAAGACTGGAAGAAAAAAGGATTTCATTTTTACGAAGAAAAGCTCTCAGAAGAGATTTTCCATGCCCGTGTCTTTCTCGTGGTACAGTCGAGTGATCGAGCTCGGGCAAAGCGCATCACCGAAAATATATTTCATAATTTTACCCTCTTTAAAAATCTTCCCCTGAATGAATTCGAAATAGAAGTTCGACCGATGAATGCCTCTATAACTTCGATCCAGAAAGGAAAATGACTCCAAGACCTCGTTCTGACGGCTGATGAAGTGGCGAGACTCTTCCACTTTCCAGTCAATCCAGCGAAAGAAACCGCTCTCCTCAAGATCAACGCGAGAAAACTCGCCCTTCCTATCGGAATGCCGATACTTCCGTATACGATAGAAAATAATGAGATTATTATCGAGCCCCATAATCCAGCTCTCGGAATTCTCGGAGAATCCGACTATCGGAGTGTGCGCGTTCCTCTCGGAGCGTACGATGAAGACCGCCTCAGGCATATGTATGTGGTCGGGAAAACGGGGGTAGGAAAATCGAAATTTCTCGTATCAATGATGATCGATGATATCGCCTATGGAAAGGGGCTTGCCGTCGTTGATCCGCATGGAGACTTGATCGAAGAAGTGATGATGCATATTCCAGAACATCGAAAAAATGATGTGGTCATCTTCGATCCGACGGATGAGCAGTTTCCTTTTGCCTTTAATCCGCTTCACGTCCAATCCAACGAATCCAAGCAGATTCTCGCGAAGGGATTTATCGATATTTTTAAGAAATTTTTTGGGGCGAATTGGAATCCGAAACTCGAACACGTCCTCCGAATGCTCTTTCTCGGACTCCTCGACGTCCCACAGGCCACCATCTTTGATGTCGTACGCGCCCTCACGGATAAGGATTTTCGCTATATTATGATCGAACATGTAAAAGATGATGTCGTTCGAAATTTCTGGACGAACGAATTCGCGGGATGGAGCCAACAGTTTAACTCAGAGGCGATTATGCCCATCCTGAACAAAGTTGGACAACTCCTCTCGATAGAAATGGTGAAAAATATTTTTGCTTCCACGGAGAATAAACTCGATCTGCGAGAAGTGATGGATTCGAAAAAAATCCTTCTCATCAAACTCCCGAAAGGACGACTCCAAGAAGAAATCATGGGATTTCTCGGGGCGATGCTCGTCACAAAAATCTATCAAACCGCGATGGGTCGACAAGGAACCGATAAGGCTTCTCGTACGCCATTTTTCCTCTATATCGATGAGTTCCAGAATTTTGCGACCGACACTTTCTCAGAAATCCTCTCAGAAGCTCGAAAATACGGACTCGGACTGATCGTCGCGCACCAATTTATCCAACAAATTCCCTCTCATCTCTCTCATGCACTCTTCGGAAATGTGGGTTCACTCGTCTCCTTTCGTATATCGAGTGAAGATGCGAAGTACATGCG
>CAZDFE010000139.1:0-2975 GCA_964504755.1 uncultured Candidatus Peribacteria bacterium | reverse complement strand
TTTTGGCTTAATAGACATTTCCTGGTAGGTTTTTTCCTTAGTTTCTGGCATAATAAAGCGGTTTATCCGCTTTATTTTAGTTCTATGAATAAAATCTGTAAGAAATGTCAGGGGAAATCTATTCAAAAATTCTGAAAAACAGATGGGAGACAACGGTATAAATGTATGGATTGTGGATATATATTTCGGAATTCACGAAGAAATACTCAGGTAAAATTATGAAAGAACAGACAACTTTTTCTCGACTACTCTCTCCACAAACAAACCATTTCTGAACTTGCAGATAGTACTTCTTTTTCAGTGAGAACTATCCATAGAAAACTTACCTCAGTCTTCCGGGAGAAGATAGAATCATCTAAAGAACAGAATAATATCCACCTCAATCCTCATCTTACCTCGTATATTTCCTCTGTCCTTATTCTCGATGCGACATTCTTTGGTCGAAAGGGTTCGGAGAGTCAGTGGTGACTTCTGGTGGCAATAGATGGAATTACTGGGGATATTCTTGCATCGAAGCATATTCTTCAGGAAACAAAGGGAGATTATGAAATCTTACTGTACTATCTCTCGCATTCTGGATATCCACCTCCTCTCTTTGCTGTTATTGATGGAAGGAATGGTGTTACCAAAACTATACAGAAATACTATCCTCATACTCCAGTACAACTCTGCCAAGCACATAAGATAGCTACCATAGATAGGTACCTTCTCAAATACCCAAGAAGAGAATCTTACAAAGTTCTCAAAGCAATTACTCATGGAATAGTGAATACAGATAAGTCCACATTTCTCTGGCAACTCAGAGAGTTCAGAAAACAATATGATGCAGATTTCAAAAAGCAGGAATTGGATATGAGAACCTTAAAAGATAGATATATTCATCCAAGACTCAGGCTTGCATACAATTCTCTCATAAGAAACATTGATCAGCTATTCATCTGTCTTGATTTCATTCAAACAATACAGCAAGATCATCCAAATCTAAAGAATCCAATCATCAATACCAGTAATAGAATAGAATACCTCTTTTCCCACCTAAAGCCAAAAGTTAAAATACATCGTGGACTCTCAAAAGAAAGAAGACTCAGTTTAGCACTGAGTCTTCTTTGGAAAGAGTAAATTGAGATGAAAAACCTACCAACTTTTGTCTATTAAGCCTTGCTTTTTTGCCCCACTTTTCCATCTACACGAAAAATATGTCCATTCATTTTATGGACGAGTCGAGCATTGGAATCATATTGAGTTCGAGAAAGTTTCATACAGGACGGTACTGTATTGACTCTTCTCTATTTTTCAAGATGAAATATTATTTTCCTCCTTCGATTTTCTTCTCGAACAGCAGTGCAAGTTTCTGAGAGAGAATATCCTTATTCGTCATATCTTCGAGCATCTCTTCCGCATAGGCAACAATCGTTTTTTCGGTGAGAGACGCACTGAGCTTCCTGAGTTCATTCTTATGCTCACGAAAAAGGGTTCGGCGAGACTGTTCCGCCTCAGCATGGAATCATTCATAGAGTCGAATCACTTCCTGAAATTCACTGCATTCGCCGATCACACTCACTTCCTGGAACGCGCGCAATCCCTCGAGAGCTCGCTCGGTAATAATATGGATCGCGCGTATTTCGAAGTACTGTTTCCGAAGTGGATCGAGTTTTGGCTCGAGACGATCAACGAAAAAATCCGTCAGTCGGTCGAAGGTATCCAGTTTCGGTCGAATATCCGTCGTCGAGAGAATCTGTTTTTCTCCACGTTCGACCCGACGAATCTGAGTCACCACGCGTTTCATCAGATTTTTGAAGACACTTTCTGGAATTTCTCCATGGCGGTATAAGTGATGGAGCCAGTATTTCTCGATGCCAAGAGCATGAAGCGTACTCAGACGTCGTACCTTCGTGCCAAATGCGGTACCATATTTCTCTCGAAGTTTCAGTGCATCCACATGAGCCGATGCACCAATATCTTTATACTTTTCGGAGAGGATATTTACCTCCGTTTCATCGATATATCCATCATTTCGGATTTCTCGAATTTTCGCAAGTGCGGCCGTCGAGAGGAGCATACGAGCCTCGACATAACCAAATTCTTCCATCTCATCGAGATGATCGAGATGAAAACGACGAATGAGTGGAGCAATCGTGAGAGACTTTACGAACATACTAAACATCACTACCCCGATCGTGAGCGATAGGAGAAATTCTCGTATCGAAATCGCATCGAATGGCCAACCCTGGATACGAATATCAACCGGAATCAGGAGTACCATCATGACGGCAAGTCATCCACGAAGTGCCCCCCAAGAGAGAACATGCTGCCAGGATCGAGGTACTTTTTCCTCTTTCCCGAGACGATTCAGAAAGCCAAATACAGGATAGACAGAAACGACACGAGCAAGAATCACAACTGGAATGGCAATCAAAATCGGGATAAGAAGTGGCTCCCATCCCCCTCCCAGATTTACGAGCATCATTCCGACGAGGATAAAAACCAGACTATTCGTCACAAAGGCAAAAAATCCCCAATATCGCTCCATCACGACTTCCACTTTTGGACTGATTTTATATCGACCATAGTTTCCGAGGACCATCGCGGCAGCCACCGTCGCAATAATTCCTGATACGGGAAGAACCAAATGATTGATGATTTCTGCTCCGAGAAAAGTAGCATGTGCGAGAATCAGCGACAGTGTAATCTCGATATAGGTATCATTTCGTACTTTTTCGATAATCTTCGAGAATAAAATTCCGAACGAAATCCCGATCCAGAGCGCGAAGAAAATCATCGAGCCCAGGGATAATATACCCTTCAGGATCAGAAACCATCCTCAGAAACCCACTGACCATTCCGTCATCAGATGTTCAAAAAGATTAGCATGAGTAGATCCCGTACCGCCGATCGCCTGCGACTGGACGACTCCAAGAACAATCAGAAAGAGTGCAATCGCCGTTCCATCATTAAAGAGGCTTTCTCACTCAAAA
>CAZDFE010000138.1:0-2983 GCA_964504755.1 uncultured Candidatus Peribacteria bacterium | reverse complement strand
CATCGAGTTTATCTCGTTCTGCTACCTTTCTCATTGCCTCTATCTGAGATTCTATGGAGAGAGCTTGTCTCTCATCATCTTCCGATGATTTTCTTACATAGAGGCAGTAGGTTCTCGTCAAGGTTTCTTCTCAGAAGCTTCGAATATTCTCCCATGGATTTCCACCCTGTGTTTGGGGCTTCATGGATCATACCATAGGTCTTTCGAGTGTTTCTAACATAGTCTTGAAGATTAGAGGTTCTACAAGACACATATATGTATTTTTCCACTCGGAAGTCTAGGCGAAAGCGAGAGAAAAGACCATTAAGATGCTGTTGCTCCGATATCTGTAGGTAAAGTGTCTAGATTTCCCTCTTCTTTTGTACTGTCTTGCCTGAAGTTGAATCAAAACGAAAGAGCGAAATCACAAAGAAACTTTGGGAAGTCCCAAGTATTACTGCATTTCCTGAGAACTCTGTAGAGATTCGATATGAGAAGTCTATTATCGAACCGTTTTATACGACTCCATTATCTAAAGGAGAAAAGAAATTTATAGAAGAATATCTTGAGAAAAATGATGAAGTGCTTTGGTGGTATAAAAATGGGGTAAAATCAGAGCAATTCTTCTCGATTACTTTTAAAGACTCGAATGAAGAAACTCAAAATTTCTTTCCTGATTTCATCGTACAGTACAAAAACGGGACCATTGGTATCTTTGATCCAAAAGAGTGATTCACACTCGAAGAATGAAGATATAAGCATAAGGCTCTTACTGAATATATCAACTCACATAATAAGAACGGACTCAATCTTATTTGAGGATTTGTGAAATATAACTGAGAGCAAAATATAGCTTTCTATAGAACTATTTCAGATGGATATGCCGTAGAGGAGATGGAGGGATGGATATTACTATAAGCAATTTTCTCTCTTTCGTATAACGAAGTTTTATCTTCCTATGTCAACAAGAGTTGTCATTTTAGTATTGACTTTTGATTGGTTTTGGAGTATATTATCAGTGTCTCAGATACCTTCTGTTGTATCAGGAGCCTTCAGAAACGTCCCACTTATGTGGGGCGTTTCCCGTTTATGGGAGTGACACTCCAGTAACTTGTTGATACTCCTTTTTGAGTTTCTTTCTGTAGTAATTTCCATCAGTTGGAAATGCTGAAATAAGAATAAAATTTTGAGATATTTGTCTTTTTGCAAGAATTATTAAGTATTCAAAATTACTATCAGCGATATAATATTTATCCTCATTTCCTTTTCTTTTATTCCAAACTAGTAGTCTACTTTCATTATCTATATAATGACGAGGAAATCGTATTCTCTCAGCCCTTGGTAAATCAAGCCTTCGATTATTAGTAACCTTATCTTCTCTTGTTACAATATGATGAAATGTCCAATCATAGTCTTTTCAAAATAACTGTCATGATGGAGAATTTTTAAGGAATACGTTCCTAGCCTGAAAAGTTATCTGATTTAGTAGAAAATCAATACTATATATTGAGTGCATTCCATCAATAAATAGTGGTAAATCCGGATAGGTTCTATGGTCTTCAATGTGAGGAAATGTCATATTAGCAATTTATATTTTGAGGTTTCCAAAAAAAGAGATTAAATTTTCGTTCTCATCTAAGAGTGCTTTTCCTTAGAGAGTATTTGCTTCGTTCCTCAATTCTCTTGATTATCTCTACTTTTGCATCGCTTGTCTCCAGGCCCCTGTTAATATATGCTAATGCCCCAGCTAGAATATCAGTTAGTTGCATTATCTCAACCTCGTGTGATCTTATTAGTTGAACTCTTTTTATGATCTTGTGATTAAAATCAAACATCGAGTTAGAAAGAACATTATTTAGCTTCTCTATCTTATCACCACCATTTGTATCTTTTATATCTATATAAAAATTGTGACTATATGCTGGATCAATTATAGAGAGTAATTGCCAATACATTTTGTAGTACCATTCGTTGTGAGTTTGGTTAAATGTTGAGTGATCTAAGGTATCCTTATCAGTTACAACTAATCCACGAAATACTATATCATCATCATCAAAAAAATAGTCGACTAATTCCAGATAAAAATCTTTTTTAGATTTCGATACTTTCGTCCATTTTACCTCTTGATGTTTAGATATTCAATGTTTTTTCTTTATTTCCTTTATTCTTGTAAATATTTCAAATCTTTTATCTTGAGGTATTTGAACGCCTGCAAGGACCATGATTTTTCTATTCTTACCATCAAGTGAGTTATCATTTTCTAAATGACAGCTTTCATCACAATAAAAATTATATACAGCCATATTCGGTTTGTTTATAAATAAAACAACCCTGGTATAATAACCAAATTCTGAATATATTCAAACCATTAAGCTTCCGATTGGCTATTTATTTACCCCCTCGAGAAATATTTTCCTGTTATTCACGATTCAATCATTCACCGTCGATAATCTCTCCATCGCATTCCTTGATATTCTCGAGAGTTCTCGGATAGAGAGATCTCATTTCTCCATCTGCATCCTATCGAGTTCACTCACCCGTATTTCCTCCTCCCAGTCATCATCTGAGAGGAGGATTTTTGTTCTTCGATTTTTCTGGATGAGTGAGAGTTCTTTCATAGTGAGGAGAGTCGGGGTATATTTGAGAAAGTTTTGATTTCTCTGAGATTATATATATCTTTAGTGTACATTTGTACATTATACTATGAGAATCGACAAAAAATACAATCAAAAAATAGAGCTCCTTCGCTCCTTCTTCCGTGGAGGATGAGTCTATCAGTCACTCGATCAGATGCGAGAGCTTCTCGGATACTCTCATCGTTCGGGAGTACAGCTCTTTCTCCAGAAGCTCGTGGAGTCTGGTATACTCTTCTTCGAGAATAAGGGATATACACCTACGGACCTACTCACAGGATATCCACTCTTCGAGTCAGTACGGGCAGGTCTTCCATTTACTCCTGAGACTCACCCAACGAGTCAGATGGATCTGGAGAAGTATCTTATCG
>CAZDFE010000137.1:0-3017 GCA_964504755.1 uncultured Candidatus Peribacteria bacterium | reverse complement strand
AAGTTGAACTATGCTTTCTTCGAAAGTGAACGATAGTATTCACGAACGATTGCCTTTTCACGAATCTTTCGAGCTGAAAGATCACGGGCGTGAGTCTGAGAATTCTTAAGCTTGTTAGCAGTACGAGTCTGGAAGAATGACTTCTTGTAGCGCATAAGGAGCTTTTCATTAGTCTCACCTTCTTTACGGATAGAGTAGCAGATCATGGAATGGGGAATTAGAATAATAAAATTACTGCGCGGATTCTATGGGAAAGGTGGGAAAAGTCAAATTTTAATTAAGGGAATAGAAATATCTAAAAGATATTATTGTAAGTTATTAAAATATGCTTGTGCCTGTTTAGAATTTGTAATCTTTCCTGAGACAATTTGGTCAAAGAAAGATCGATCAAGCTTTCATCCACTTTGCTGTGAGAAAAAATCAATCATTCTCTCGACTTTTCGTTGCAGTATTCATGGGCGAACCCCTTCGGTATTATTTTTTTTGATTCATGAATGAATACTGTCCCATCATACTTTGGTGAACATATGTTCACCAATCGTTGCCATATCTTCTTCAGCAGCGATGACACCATAATGTATCTTGTCGGATATATACGGTATAGGGAGGTATTCTGTTTGATCTTCTTGGTACTCTCAGAATTCTTGTTTCCACGATCGTGTGAAATGAGAGTTTACTCCATGCATGAGTATCATATGAGTAAATTCATGATATATTACATCTGGTATATGGTTGAATATTTGCGTATCTCATTCGATGATTATTCAGATCATCATACTCTTATCTTTCCTCATACTCTTACCCAGATAACCACTCTGCCCATCATTTATATTTCCTCCCCTTTCATCCAATGCTTCTTGTATATGTGTAGTAACGTCTTTGGGAAGGTGTTTCCATTGTTGTTCCATGTTCTTGGATTCTCCATGGAACCTTCATTCATCGGTTCGGGTAAATATAATAGTATCAAGATGTTGTTGTACCATAAATGGTGGAAAGAATAGGAGGGCTTCTTCCACAGAGTCTATTGCATTAGTAATATTTTCTGGAATAGTGGTTCATGAAAAGTATGACTGTACGCATCATGTGATTTTGGGATATCGCAATGGCGATATAGTATCCCATTCTCTTTGTTTGAACCGAGCAATATTCGAATGATTTATTCGTCGAGCGATACGACTTAGTATTGGCTCATTTCCAAAAATATTACCCATACTTTGATCCACAAGTTTTGATCATAGTGTTAATGGAATACCTACCATTCCAATGAATGTAATACTCGTACTAATAGGATCAATATGCATATATTCCATTAGTCGCTCATTTCCAGCAATTAGCATTCCAATGGGATAAATACCTCACCCAGCACTACTAATTCATAGTCCTACTTTTAGGTATTCAAAGATATATGCTCGAGCTTTACCTATGATGGATTCTATTGGAGTTTTCTGTTTTGGGAATGTCTTCGATTCTAATACTTCCATACTATGGACTCTAACATATTTTTTTAGAAAAGTAAAATCCCCTCCATATTTCTATAAAGGGGATTTTTTATAAACTGAATTATCTTGAACCATTCTTCTTTCGCTCATTTTCTGTGAGCCACTTCTTTCGAAGACGGAGTGATACTGGAGTGACTTCTACGAGCTCGTCGTCACCGATATAGTCGAGACAGTCTTCGAGGGTCATCTTTCGGATCGGAGTGAGACGAACGGCTTCATCCGTACCAGAGGCACGCATATTCGTGAGTTGCTTGTTCTTTGTCGCGTTGACCACGAGGTCTCCACCCTTCAGGTGTTCGCCGATGATCATTCCTTCGTAGAGTTCTGTTCCAGGTTCGACGAGAATCGGTCCACGTTCTTCGAGTTTCCAGAGTGAGTAGGCCATAGTAGTACCAGCGAATCCAGAAATCATAGAACCAACATCACGCTTTTCGATTGCTCCCTTGAAGTCTTCATAGTGAGAGAAGCTCGAGTAGATGATCCCTTCTCCCTTCGTTTCGATCACGAATCGTGAACGGAATCCGAGAAGTCCACGAGTCGGAACTTCGAATTCCATATTGGTAATACCATTAACCGTATTCATATTCTTACAGATTCCCTTACGTTTTCCGAGCATTTCGAACACGGTTCCAGCACAGTCTTCCGGCACCCACATAACCACATTTTCGATCGGTTCTTGTTTTTTTCCGCCAGCTACTTCATGGAAGATTACCTGAGGACATCCTACCTGAAGTTCGAATCCTTCACGACGCATGGTCTCTACGAGAACCGAGAGGTGGAGTTCTCCACGGCCTGATACGGTGTAGCTATTTCCATCAGAACCATCGAAATCGATTTTGAGACCCACATTCATTTCGGTTTCTTTTTCGAGACGCTCACGAATCTGACGAGAAGTGACGTATTTTCCTTCTTTTCCAGCAAATGGAGAATCATTTACCATGAATTCCATTTTGAGAGTTGGCTCATCGACGGTAATCGCTGGCATGGCTTCCGTATTTGGATCCGTAGAAACCGTTTCTCCTACGTAAATATCAGGAATCCCCGCGATCGTGATGATATCACCTGCTTCTCCTTCTTCCACTTCGATCTTTCGAAGACCGAGGGAGGTGTAGATTTTACTGATTTTTCCCGTACGACGAGTTCCATCATTCGCAACAACAGTTACCTGTTGTCCGACTTTTGCCTTTCATTCGTAGACACGACCAACTCCCATACGTCCGACATAGTTGTCATAGGCAAGGTTGGCAATCTGCATCTTAAATGGTTTTTCGGTATCATTTGGTGCTTCTGCCACCTGTTCGAGAATAGCTTCGTAGAGTGGGTGGATATTTTTGCGTTCATCGTTCATGTCACGAATCGCGATCCCTTCACGAGCAATCGCATAGACGATACGTCCATCCGTGATATCGAGTTGTTCGTCGGTAGCACCGAGCTGAACAAAAAGGTCGAAAAGCATATCTACCACGGCTTCAGGTTGAGCGGTTGGCTTATCGATCTTGTTAATTACCACGAGTGGCT
>CAZDFE010000136.1:1939-3048 GCA_964504755.1 uncultured Candidatus Peribacteria bacterium | reverse complement strand
GAATTTCTCGGTGCGTACTCGTGAAACACCGACGGAGACGATCCTCGTCGTAAAGGCAACGGTCAATGATGAATCGAGTTCGAATGGAACGGCTCGTATCGAGTGGGAAGTGAATCTCGCTTCTCGAATGAACCTTGAAGTTATGGATGATCTGGTGCTTAGTGCTGGATTCTCGTATCAGGCAAAATGGTCGCGCGCTCGAGAGGGGTATATGCTCAATGAGGATACCGTACTCTGCCTCGATAAAAATGCAGGTTATGGCTATCTCGCTGAGTTCGAACGAGTCATTACGGATGCGAGTTTGGTCGAATCTACTCGTTCTGAACTCCTCGCGATGATCGAATCTCTCGGATATAATGAACTCGATCAGGAAAGACTTTCTCGTATGTTTGCATACTATAATGAACACTGGAGAGAGTATTATGGAACGGAGAAGGTTTTTGATATAGCATAAAATGTCTGAAGAACTTAAAATATTCCTCATCTTTCTGATCGGTATTTTTTCTGCCTATTTCGGGAGTTTTGCGTCTGGGGGAGTTTCTGTTCTTGGAGTTGGACTACTCACACTTCTCTGAATTCCACCGCAGATGGCTACCGTGACCTTTAAGCTCGGAAAAATCGGGGATGTGCTCGGAGGTGTTTTTTTGTTCCATAGACATGGGCATATCAAAACACAATATCTTCTCTATTGATGAATGGCCTCATTTTCTGGAAGTTTTTCTGGTACGTATCTGATTTTTTCGATTCCTGACAGAGTTATATACTTCGTCTCAGCTCTTACGATGTTACTCTTGACTATCGTCTCAATGTACAAAAAATCTGGCTCAAAACCACAAGAATATATTTCAAAAAAACGAGAGTATTCATACTATGGATGTCTTTTTGTCTTGACTCTTATTGGGAATATGTTTATAGCATGATCAGGAGTTTGGTACTATTTTGTGAATACATTTGTATTGAGACTGTCCTCGATCGAAGCAAAATGAATTGCTACAGCTATGAGTGTATTTTGGTTTATTGGACCTCTTTTTTGAGTGATCGTGCAATGACAATATGTGATTTCTTGGGCTCTTTCGCTTGGTTTTGGCATGCTGATTGGTGGATATTTT
>CAZDFE010000136.1:0-1929 GCA_964504755.1 uncultured Candidatus Peribacteria bacterium | reverse complement strand
GATTGGAAATCATACACTTCGGAATATACTTCTCTGCACTATAACTCTTTTTGCCTTTTACTTCCTTTATCTTTCTTTCCATGTCTAATCATCCAGAACAGCAGTACCTCGATCTCGGTCGTGAATTGATTGAGAACGGAATCTATAATAAAGACCTCGGAAGCGGGGATGTGACGTATAGTTTTTTTGGTCGTCAGTTTCGATTCGACTTTGCTGATGGATTTCCGCTCCTCACGACGAAAAAAGTATACTGGAAGTGAGTCGTGACGGAACTTCTCTGGTTTCTGAGAGGCGACTCGAATATCCGATTCCTCGTTCAGAATAATGTGCATATCTGGGATGATTATCCGTATTATATCTATAATAATAAGGTAAAAAAGGGATTGGAACCAACAATGACAAAAGATGAATTTATCGGAAAAATTCTCGAAGATGCTGATTTTGCGAAAGCGCATGGTGAGCTTCCGAAAATCTATGGAGAACTCTGGCGTCGTTGGCCTACCAAAACTCCTGGTCGAACGGTCGATCAGATTGCCTGGATACTCAAAGAGCTCAAGGAGGATCCCTACGCTCGAAACGCATGTCTCACGGCCTGGAATCCAGAATATCTCTACTCGATGGCACTTCCCGATGAGGCATCTCGATATCCGATTTGTCATGGTTTTTCGCAGTATTCGATCAAGGATGGAAAGCTCTATGGTCAGCTCTATCAGCGTTCCGCCGATCTCTTTCTCGGAGTTCCGTTTAATATCGCTTCCTACTCACTCCTGGTTCATATTTTTGCGCATTTACTGGGCGTAGAAGCTGGGTGATTCGTTCATGCGTTCGGGGACGTCCATATCTATGAGAATCATATAGAACAGATGAAGGAACAAATGACTCGTACGCCACATTCATTTCCACGAGTGATGATCGATCCAAGTCTAAAAAGTATTGATGAACTCGATTTTCACCATATTATCCTCGAAGGATATGAAGCAGACCCGCCAATTAAGGCAAAAATGGCTGTCGTGGGGGGAATGGTGGGAAGGGATAATAATTAGAAATTATGGATATTGAGTATCTTGATTTCATTGATGAAAATGATCTTGTTGTAGGAAAACTCCAAAGACAGGAATTTTATGAAAAGAGATTGAAGAACTTCCGTACTGCCCATCTCTTTGAAACGCTTTCTCTGTGCGGTGGTGATATTTCTGGGAGTACTCTGTATGTGATTTTTCGGATAAAATAAATTGCTTCCCCTACGAGCTTCATTATACTGCACGTCATGAAAATAATTGCCATCCTTGCCATGGATGAACATTTACTGATCGGGAGGCGTAATGCGTTGCCATGGCATTTGCCTGAAGATTTGAAACGTTTTCGTGAGATCACAGCTGGATGAACGGTGGTCATGGGAAAAAATACCTATTTTTCTCTCCCTGAGAAATTTCGTCCACTTCCGAATCGTCGCAATATCGTTATTTCTCGTGAGAAGATTGAGGGGATTGAAACATTCTCAAATATTGACAGCTTTCTAGATACCATGATTCATGAGTGAGTAGGGGAAGTATGTCTTATTGGTGGGGCGACATTATACGATCAATTTTTCGAGAAATCTTTAGTGGATGAAGTGGAATTAACATTGGTTCATGGGGATCATATTGGATGAGATGGAAATATTTATGTTCAAGAGTGGAGAGATAACTTTAATATTCTGAGTTCAGATCCATTTAAGAGTATCAATGGATACGAATGAGAGTTTATTCATTTAGTGAGAAAATAGGTGTATATTGTTCTCGAAGGCATCGTTGGTTCTGGGAAAAGCACACAGTCGAAACGACTCGTGGCGTATTTTGCATCGCTTTTTCCTGAGAAAGAAATCCTTCTCGTGCGAGAGCCAGGATCCACTCCTATCGATGAGGATATCCGTCTTCTCGCTCAGAAAAA